>NZ_QBTW01000018.1:0-175008 GCF_003057865.1 Muricauda brasiliensis
AATATGTATATGAACTTCTTTGTTTTTTCTCTCGTTTTTCAGCCTCTCGGCCTTTCGAAAGCGCCCTGCCTTATCAGCTAAGCGGGTGCAAATATACGCACGTTATTTTCTTACCGCAAAATGTTTTTCGATATTTTTTTCGAAAAAAAATCAATTAATTTATAACTACTTGTTTTTCAGGTTTTCGTTTTTTACTTCTTAACGAATTTTATGAAAATAAATTCCAGACCAACCCAAATCTGATGACAAAATCACGGTAAGGATAATTTGGGGCAGAGTAATAATTAGGCTCTGAAAAAATGGAATTCAAGTGTTCTGCCTTTAAAAAAATACGGGTCTGTTTCACTTTGGCGTTTATAAATACATCCAATAAAGGATACCCTCCCAATTCTTCATTGTTCTGAATATAAAATTCCCCCAACAGTGGATTGTATGCATCCATATTATATGATGTGAAGTATTTAAAGGTTACCCCTGTTTGCAGAAACATCGCTTTTTTAAATACATCACTTGAAAAGTATAGACTATTCCGTGTAACCACCTGTGGAAGATTGAGCACTTGATTTCCTTGATCTACCTCTTGATACATTACCGTATTCATTAATGCCCACTTTCTCCATTTTATTTCTTTTTCATATTTAACTTTTAAGTGGTTGACCGTGCCGGATTCTTGAAATGGCCTTACGAATGCCGTTTCCTGACCCAACCCTATTTCTTCCTCTGTTGCCGTGGATGCAAAATATATATAATTATCCAGCGTACTGTACTCAGCACTCAAAAGGCCGTAGCTTCTGGAATCAAAACCAAATTGTATACTCTTTGTACGAATGTTATCAAAGGTGTCCGTATTTTGCCAATTGAAGTTTCGATAATCACTTTGATACAACAAGTAGTTAAAATCAGGCATTCTAGATGATATATGGATAGACCCCAATAATGAATTACCTTCATTCAATGTATATCTTGCCATAGCATCGAACTTATTCCCCGTAAGTTCGCCTACCACCGTATAATCGACACTTCCCTCCAAATATAAAGGCCCTATGCGGTTATGGTAACTACCCCCAACCACAATTTCTTCCCCTTGCAGCTTATTTTGTATAACACCTTCATCGGTGAACAATACACTATTGAAAAAATAATTATAGTTGAACAATGACACCCGACCTGAGATCCTGCCAAGAGTCTTGTTTGAAAATTCTATAGATCCTTTATTGAACATTGTTTTCAATCTTGCTCTATCTTCTATAGGAACCAAGAATGGGTCTTGTCCAAAGGCATCGTTCTGCTGCGTTTGTTCAAAGTCGTACATTTTGGTCTCATAGCTGAACTCATGACCTATGGCCAATGTTGTAGGAGATACATCCGTAGAGTCCCTTTTATGGTTGACCAATTTGAATTGATGATCCAAAAAATAGCGTTTGCCCAAAATTCGATTATTAGCATTGGTATACAACAAATCAATCTTTGCCCTATCCTGAAAATCGGGCAGGTCGTCCTCAAATTGACTCTTGTTCCGTAAACCTCCACTTTCTTCGCTCTGCATTTCTTGAGCCGCTATATGCCCCCTCAGAGCGTACCTGCCATTTTTAGTTATGTAATTGAATGTTGTCCTAAACTTTCCATCCTGAGCTTCCTCATACCTATACTTTCCAAGTGACCTGAATCCGTTGTAAGCAACCGACATGTTGAATCGTTCGGACACATTAAAGGTTAGCAATGCATCCAGATACTGACCCTGTTCGAATGTGGTCTTGAACATAAGCTCCGTCATTGGGGTAGGGACATGATAATAATTCACGTCCTCCTTCTCAAAATAACCAGGATGTTTGGCCTTAGCTCCTATCCGAGGATAATACGGCATGGAAGAAAAGCTTTTACCGAGCTCATTATAGGGCTGCCCCATATTAGCAAAGGGCATTAGTTCAAAATCATCTTTTCTTAAATAATTGTAGATGTAATCTTTTCTGATGGTAAGGGTCGTATCAACTATAGTAGTGTCGCCATAATATGAGATTATTTTGTAATCCCTTATACCCACAGAATCTTTTTGTTTGGCCTCTAATTTAGCAGAATCTCTTCTTTTGGGCTTTGCAGGCATTGAATCTACGGCAACCGAATCCTTTTGCCGTAACGCAAGGGTATCTTTTTCCTGTAGTCTTATAGAGTCTCCCTCTTTTTTTGGAGGAATCGAATCTTGTTGCGCCAAGACTGATTGGCCAATCAATAAAAGTAGGGTCAATGCTAAATATCTCATTCCATGATATTGGTTGGGCAAAGGTAAAAGTTTTGTTTCTAAAGAAATGTGAAAAGTTGAGCCATAAAAAAACCCCGCCGATTGGGCGGGGTTTTAAAACTTATAGTAAACTACGCTTAGTAGCCTTCATTTGGCTCCATATTAGAGTTTGCATTTAATTCTCCTAAAGGAATTGGATAAGCAAACAAATTATTCGGATAAGTCTGAGTACCCAAAAGAGTCTCAGTAGTATTCCAATAAGGCACGTCTTGACCTGTTCTCATCATGTCATCAAAACGAAAACCTTCAAACATAAGCTCCTTACGTCTCTCTAAAAGAATGTTCTCCTTTGTAGCCGAAACATACGGTGTCGCCCCTCTATTGCTTGGTATCAAGTTTAATTGCGTAAGAGCATCACCTCCTGTTTCCAACAATGCTTCTGCATAGTTTAGAATAACCTCTTCATACCTGAACAATGGTATATTATCAGCGCCAACAGCTGTATCAGGATATTTACCGATATTACGTAAACGTGTACCTTCATCTTGGTAACCCAATATATCAATACGAACATCATCTTCCTCAAAAAGATCAATTACAGTACTTACAACCTGCAGGTCACCATAACCGTTTGGAGCATCCCCAGGATATCTATATATGTACGACAATGCATTGGGGCCCTGATTATCAGCATCACTGTAAGCCAACTCAAAGATTACGTTAGCTCCTCCGCTTCCTTCCCAACTACTAACAAATGCATCGGCACCAATAATGGAGTACATATCTGAGCCTATTACAGCCTCAGATGCCAATACTGCACGGTCCCAATCTCCAAAATATACTGCAACACGTGCTTCCAATGCTTTTGCCACAAATTTTGAGACAAAGATATTTGAAGTGTCATAACTGGAATCCATCATATCAAAAGCCGTCTCCAAATCATCATAGATAGCAGCTTTTACTTCATCTATGGTATTTCTAGAAGGATACAAATCTTCACCTTTAAATTCAGTCACTACTGGAACTCCAAGATTTCCTCCCTCAGCATGTTGCTGTCCAAATACACGAAGCAAATCATAATGAGCAAGCGCACGCAAAATCATGGCCCCTCCTTGAAGGTGCTCTCCATATGCCAAATCTCCTTCAAGAGTAGAAAGATCTGTATTGATAATAACATTGGCATTTGCTATAACTTCATAAGCTTCCTCCCACATAAAACCTGTGTTTGAATTGTAAGCAAACTCACCTTGGGTAGTGAACCTACCTGAATTACCATTGGAGAAAACGTTATCTGAACGAACTTCGTTGGTGGCAATCATATCCCTTCCATAGTAACCAGCTCCGGTCAGTACATTGTGCGCACCTTTTAAAAGACTATATAGGTTACTCACTTTAGTTATACTACCTTCAGAGTTTTTTTCTTGCGAAAGGGTTGGATCTAAACTATCAGTAGTACAGGCAGCCAAAATGCTTATTGCTGCTACTGCCGACAGTATGTAATTGAACTTATTTTTTATACTTTTTCTCATCTTCTTAGAAATTAATATTTACACCTAAGGAAATTGAACGAGCTGGAGGTGTTTCAAGACCTATCTCACCTGGATCAACCGTACCATTCTGACTATCAACATCTACTTCTGGGTCGTAAAGCAGGTTATCATCTTTCACCCATGTAAGTAAATTGTTTCCTCTTACATAAAATCTCAACTTGGTCAAACCTACACTTTCCAACGCTCTTGAAGGAACATCATATCCAACAGTAAGCGAACGTAAACGAATAAAGTCGGCATCGTACAAGAACTTGGAGTGTCTTTGCCATGGTTCACCTCCTGTGGTTGGAGCACCATAACGAACATTATCACCTGGTTGTTGCCAACGATCCAACAATGTATTATATCCATTATAAACCGTTAGAGGATATCCATTGTTCTGATGCAAGTAAAGATGCCATCCCTCATAAACTTTATGCCCTCCAGCATAGTAACCAGTGGCATTCAAGAAAAAGCCTTTAAATGCAAAGTTCAAGTTAAGACCAGCAGTAGTCGTAGGCACAGCATTTCCTCCTTGGAATACAGCTTCGGCCTCATTGAAATTATTGGTCGTTTCACCATCAACTCCATTTATATACCACTCCTCATCACCTGTATCAGGATTCACACCTGCCCATGTTGGCATATACCATGCATATGCCGGGTGACCTGACTCGATTCTTGTTCGAACTGTCGTAATGGTACTTTCCACTCCGTTAGGATCGGTAGGTAATTTTGTAATCTCGTTCTTAACCTTTGAAATATTACCACCAAGGCTAAAACTTACATCCTCAGTATTAACGATGTTAAAGTTCACATCAACTTCAAAACCTTTATTGTTCAACTCACCTATGTTTTGTATTTGGCTTGTAAAACCAGTAGTTCTTGATAGTGGAACTTCCAATAAAAGGTCTTTGGAGTCTCTATTGAAGTAGGCAAAACTACCGCTTACCACATTGTTAAATAGACCAAAATCTACACCAACATCCAAGGTATGAGAAGTTTCCCATGTTAAGTCGTCATTACCAAAGGTATCCAAATACCCTGCACCTTCTCCACCATAATCATTGGAATACCCAATAAGAGGTTGGAATTGGTTGATATCAATTAGTGCATTACCGGTAACACCGTAAGATCCGCGTAGTTTAAGAGCATTGATCCATTCTGAATCTGCCAAAAAGCTTTCCTTGTTCAAGTTCCACGCAGCACCAACAGACCAGAAATTACCCCAACGGTTTTTTCTTCCAAACCTAGAGTTCCCTTCTCTTCTATAAGACAAGTCCAACACGTAGCGACTATCAAAGGCAGAGTATTTAACCATACCCAAATAGGCACCAACATACCAGTCGTTGAAAGAAGAGCTGATAGAGGTAGGAGTACCCAGGTTATCTAGGTTCTGAAGACCACCGTCCGCAAAACTTTGACCAGCACCACCTACAAAATAACGACGGTTTGCTTGATATTCCTGCAACACTTTAAAATCAAATCTGTGATCATCATTCAACTCCAAAGCATAATCCAAATAGTTTTGGAATACATAGAACACATTGGTTCTATCATACTGACTTGCATCACCACTTGTCGGCTCACCATATCCATACTCTGGATTGGAGTACGTTCTAAAGTTGTACAATTGTAAATCCACATTGAATGTAGAACCAAAAGTAAAGCCCTTTGCAAAATCCCAAGTCACGCTATTGTTCGTCACTATACGTGTCAATCTATTATCACTCACATTATTATCCACCAAATAAAGTGGGTTTGGAGTAGAACCTGAAAATTGGTTAGGCGTGCCGTCAGGATTAAAAGGAGTCAACAAAGGCGAAAGGAAAAACTTAGCCGTTCTTGGGCTTTCAAAATAAGCACTTGTTTCCAAATAGGCATCCTGATACATATGAGAAGCCTGATTATTGGTGGTAAAGGTTATATTATCCGTCAAGTCCTTTGAAAAATTAAGAGATCCGGAAATTCTTTCAAACTCAGACCCTACTACAGTTGCTTCCTGCTGCATGTATCCCAATGACGCGAAGAACGTATGCCCCTCTCCACCACCTGAAGCGGAGAAACTATGCTGTTGGATTACCGCATCACGGTTGGCAACAGCTTGATCCCAACGAGCTTCTGGACGCCCATTCGCGTCCCACTCTGCATAAGGGCCAGCCAACAATGCATCCCTAGCCTCTTGTGTAGAACCAAAGATACCATCATTAAAATATGCCTCAGAAACAAGCTCCAATCGCTCAGCTACCGTCAATGGTACTGGACCTGTTATTGCATCGTTCTGAAAACCGTAACTACTGTTAATACTGAACATTGTTTTTCCAGCACGTCCGCTTTTGGTTGTAATAAGGATTACACCATTAGACCCTCTTGCTCCATACTGTGCTGTAGCGGAAGCATCTTTCAAAACGGTAATCGACTCAATATTAGTCTGATCAATACCAGCTAAGGCTGAAAGTGAAGAATAAGCCCCATCAGCTCCCACACTGCCACTATTTACCGGCACACCATCAATTACATACAATGGTTCATTTCCCGCAGTAACCGAACTAACACCCCTGATCCTGATATTTGCCGTAGAACCTGGCGTCCCAGAAGTAGCAGAAACCGTAAGACCGGAAACGTTGCCTTGAAGTGCTTGATCCACCGAAGGAGTAATTACTTCGCTCAGCTTTTCCGAATCCACCTTAACTACAGAACCTGTAATATCAGACCTTCTTTGCGAAGTATACCCGGTAACTACAACCTCTTCCAAGGCCTGGGCATCATCTTCCATCTGAACATTGATTGTAGACGAAGCACCAATAGTTCTTTCCACGGTCCTCTGACCAATGTAACTGAACTGCAACACTTGTCCTTGGGAAGCTGAGATGGTGTAATTACCATCAAAATCGGTTTGTGTTCCATTGGATGTTCCAACAACCATAATGGAAACACCAGGAAGAGGCAGACCGTTTTGGTCCGTCACGTTACCTGAAACTGTTTTCTCTTGTCCAAAAGAGAAAGACATGCACAACACCAAAATAGGTGTCAGCATCCATGCTAACTTAGCTTTCATTTATTTCATTTTTTGAATTAGTCCGCTCAAAAATCAATATAAAAAGTTAATATTCAAAAAAATTAACAACCTTGCAGCCTCTATGTTACTGAAGTATTAATCAATAATTTTGATAATTTTAACATATTATCCACAACTAACAACCCCGTTTATTAGACTTGTAAGATTTTTTTAACTTTTCCTTAGCAAATATGTTTTTCTTTAATTTTCAACTGTTAAATTTTTAAGATGTATGTTAAAATCGTGTTACCGATCATTGTTGGAAGCAGGGACAGATGAAGCTGGAAGGGGCTGTTTGGCAGGTCCGGTAACGGCTGCAGCCATAATCTTGCCGGAAAAATTCAACAACATCATCTTAAACGACTCCAAACAGCTTTCTGAGACAAAACGTGATCTTTTGAAGCCGATTTTGGAAGAAAAAGCCATTTCTTTCTCTGTTTGTCATGTTTTTGAAGACGAAATCGACGAAATAAACATTTTGAACGCCTCTTTTATGGCCATGCACCGAGCAATAGAAAAATTGCAGCCTACACCCGACTTTATCATAGTTGACGGAAACCGTTTTAAGCCCTATCCCAACATAGACCATGAATGCATAATTAAAGGGGACGGAAAATATATGAGCATTGCCGCCGCTTCGGTTTTGGCCAAAACATACCGGGACGAGTATATGGCAAAAATCCACGAAGAATTCCCTATGTACAACTGGAAAAAAAACAAGGGATACCCTACCAAAGAACATAGGGAGGCCATCAAAAAATACGGTATCACCAAATATCACAGAAAAAGCTTTAGACAACTCCCAGAACAATTGACACTGGATATTTAAAAATCCTAACTTTGTGTCAAACTGCTAAAATGAGATTAAAGGTACTTTTTTGTTTGCTCCCCATACTTATCGCATCATGTACGAAAGAGGTGAAGACCAAAGACTCTCTTTTGGAACATTTACCTCCGAATCCGGCACTCGTTCTAAAAATCAACAACCTCGGCAACTTCAAAAGCGAACTTAAAAACAATTCTATCCTTAAAAATATTGAAGGCTTTGCTCATATTGAGGACATCTCCAACAAGACCCAAGGACTAAATTACCTGAAAACCAATAAAACAATAGTGCTTGCTTTTTATGAAGTTGGCAAGGATAATTATGATTTCATAATGGCCACTAAAAACGTTTCGGGACTTTTTAATGTGGACAGCGTGGCCAACAAAACAGTGGAAACATTGACTTATGAGGGCGCAAACGTCACAAAGTACAATATCGACGGCTTGGAAATGTTCAGTCTTGAAAAAGAAAATGATATCCTAATGAGTTCTTCCATGATGCTGATGGAAAACCTCATAAGGACAAACGAGAACACACCGGTGGACCCTACATTAAAAAAATTGTACCAAGCGAGTTCTACCGACAAATCCGCCACCTTATATATAGACCCAAGTGGAAATACTTCCCTTCTGGCCCTCAAGGAACAAAATGAATCCAGAAAGAACCCATTTTCTTCATGGGTTTCTTTGGATTTTACCGCGAATTCGGACGAGGTCAACCTGAACGGCGTGGCCATGGCTCCAGATTCAACTAAAAATTTCATCAACTTGTTCAAAGGCACCTCCCCGCTTGCCAATAGAACACCTTCTTATGCCCCATTGAACTCGCAAGCGATCATTTCCTATACTTTTGATGATTACCAAATTTTCGCAAAAAACCAGAACAACTATCTGGACAGGGTAAAACCAACCGATTCCCTTTTTAACACCATAGAGGAAGTTGGATTGATTTTTTTAAATAATGAGAAAGTAGCATTGTTGAAATCTTTTGGCACCGAAGGCCTATACGATTACCTTAGCAGTAGAAAAACTAGCTCAGAAGATTATCAAGGAAGTGAAATATTGGTTTTGGACGCTCCAGATTTAATAGAACAAAACTTCACCCCTTTAATAAAGAATTTTACATCCAACTTTTGCACAATACTGGAGAACAGTTTTATTTTTTCAGAAAACAAGGAAGCCTTGCAGACCATAATCAGTAATCATAAAAGCTCCTCGTCTTTCGATAACGACCAAGGATACAAAACAGCAAAAGCTTCCCTAGCTAGCGAATCCAGCATCCTGATGGTCTCCAATGCTTCGGGCATCGACTTTTTTGCCGAACAGGAACTTTCCTTGGAACTGGCGGAAGACATCAAAGAAAAAGACCTGAACGGACAGGTTTTTGCTTCACAAATGGTGATGGACAATGGTTTTGGCCATTTCAATATAATTGCTTCAAAAATTGAAAAGAACCAAGAGAAAAACACAGTTTCGCCACTATTCACCTTGGAACTGAACACTGACTTGGCCACAGAACCACAGTTTGTAAAAAACCACAGGACCAAACAACAGGAAATTGTAGTACAGGACGAGAACAATGTCCTCTACCTGATTTCCACCGATGGAAAAGTGCTTTGGACCAAACAATTGGACGGCAGAATACAGGGATCCATACAACAAGTCGACATTTATAAAAACGGAAAACTACAGCTCGCCTTCACCACAAACGACCAATTTTTGATCTTGGACCGAAATGGGGACGAAGTTGCCCCTTTCAATATTGATTTTGAGGCCGGAAACCTGAATCCATTAGCAGTATTTGATTATGATGGCAGTCGGAACTACCGCTTTGTTGTTACACAGGGTAGTAAAGTATTCATGTACAATAACCAAGGTAAAATAGTCCGTGGGTTTACCTTTACCGATGCCCCTAGCAATATCTTGGGCACTCCTCAACATTTTAGGGTGGGCAACAAAGATTATCTCGTCTTTAAACAGGACAACAGTACCCTTAGGATTCTGCACCGTGTAGGTAGCGACCGAATTAAAATTCCTGAAAAAATAGACTTTTCCAACAATGATGTTTTCCTCTATAAAAACAAATTCTCCGTAACCAACAAAACAGGCGTGCTCCACCAGATTGATACCAACGGAAAATTGACGGCCACAAACTTCAACCTAAACCCAGACCACGGATTTTATGCCACGACCAACACTTTGGTACTTATGGATGACAACGTACTCACCATAAAAGGAAAAAAGGTGGAACTGGAGCTTGGGGTTTATTCTAAACCTAAAATCTTTTATATCTATGACAAAATTTATGTTGCAGTGACGGACTTGCAAAATCATCAAATTTATTTGTACGACAGCCAAGCGGAACCCATTTCCAATTTCCCTGTCTTCGGAAGTTCTTTGATCGATCTTTCGGATATGGACAACGACAAAAAGTTGGAACTTGTTGCAAAAGATCAAGACAACTCCCTGATTGTCTACAAAATAAACTAGCAGGACAACATACGGTCAGTCATACATTAGTTAATGCAACACATACATTTTTAGACATATAGAGGCTTACATTTTAGTAGTTTGGATAGAATTGCTTTATCAACAACTAAAAAAATACTAAATGAAAACCTCGAACAAACTATTCTACTGTTTGTCCTTTGCCTTATTGATGGCTACCAGCGGAGAAGCACAGTTTTTCAAAAAATTGGCCAAGAAAGCGGAAAAAGCAGCTGAACGCACAGTTGAAAGACGAGTAGATAGAGAAACTACAAAAAAGACAGATCAAGCACTGGACAGTATCCTTGAACCTGGCTCGGGAGGAAAACAATCTCCTGGAAATCCGCAAGGAAATGGGAATCCTGGTGGCACAGTAAACGAAAACGGGACATCCAACGGTCCTGTTACTGCCGGCCCCAAAACCATAGAGGTTTACAGTAAATTTGATTATGTTCCCGGGGACAAACCTATTTTTTACGACGATTTCAACGACGATTTCATGGGTGATTTCCCATCCAAGTGGAACACCAACGGTTCCGGAGAAGTTGTGACCGTGGACGGCTTGCCCGGCAAATGGTACTCCATTGCCAATAGGAGCCTTACCCTACCCAATCTTGGGAGCCAGCTCCCAGAAGACTTCACGATGGAGTTTGACTTAAAGGTGACCAATTTGACAAGAAACACCAGTTCTTTGGCCACTTTGGACATCTATCTTTCAGAAACGCCCAACCTTACTACCAGCGAGAGCAATGTAATGGCAACACTGAATTTCTGCCAATATATTGCTGTCGGGGTAAAGGTCGACAACGACTTTAGAGACGACCCTTCCCCCATTACAAACACCCTTCAACGAGATTTGAGGGAAGTGTTCAAAGATGTGGCCCATATTTCCATAGCCGTGAACAAAAACCGGTATCGCCTTTGGATCAACGAGACCAAAATCGTGGATCTTCCTCAATTTGTTGTTCGTCCCAATCAGATTAATTATCCAAAATTCTATGTGTCCAATATAGACGAACAAGGCAATAAGGAAAGAGTTTTGATTGGCAACCTTAAAATTGCAGAAGGTGGTGTTGATCTTCGCAGAAAATTGATGTCCGAAGGAAAAATTTCCACCAATGGTATTCTCTTCAATTCTGGTTCGGCCGATATTCTGCCCCAATCCATGGGAATCATCAGACAGATTTCCCAAGTATTGACACAAGACAAATCCATTAAACTAAATATTGTTGGACATACAGATTCTGATGGTTCGGATGAAAGTAATCTATCTCTATCCGAAAACAGGGCCGAAGCTGTAAAAAAGGCATTGATATCCGTATATGGTATCTCTTCGGATAGACTAAGTTCCGAAGGAAAAGGAGAGGCGGAACCTGTGGCCGACAACAATTCAGCCCAAGGCAAGGCACAGAACCGTAGAGTAGAATTCATTAAAAAATAGCACCGCAGACTATGAAAAAATATATAGTATTAGGCCTAATAGCCCTTTTTGCGATCCATCTTTCCCAAGCTCAATCCAATTGCAGCAGTTATTACCCACTGGTTGACGGAGCCAATTTTCAATACACCAATTATGATAAAAAAGGTAAGGAAGATGGCCAAATCACTTACAAGGTAACAGATGTACAAAGTAGCAGCAGCACTACCAACGCCATCATGATGATGGAAATGACGGATAAAAAAGGAAGAGCCTACACATCCGATTATGAAGTTACTTGCGAAGGCGATGTGATAAAAATTGATTTTAAATCCTTGATGAACGAACAGATGCTCAGTCAAATGGGCGATGTAGAAATGGATATCTCGGGTACCGATGTGGAATTGCCCAACAACCTATCTGTAGGACAGGAGCTTCCGGATGCCAATATGGAGGTGAAAATGAAAATGGGCGGAGGCATCAACATGAACACCAATATTGAGACCTTGAACCGAAAAGTTGAAAAACAGGAAAGTGTGACAACTCCCGCTGGGACTTTTGACTGTTATGTAATCTACAGCGAGACCAAAACCAAAATGATGATGACCAACCAGACCTTTCCTTCACGCATTTGGCTGGCCGAAGGAGTTGGCATGATCAAACAGGAATCCTACAACAAAAATGGAAAATTGATGGGCAGCATGGTCTTGACCCAGTATAGCAAATAGTAGATTTACTTTGTAAAAACAAAAAACCGAGGTGCGAGCCTCGGTTTTTCATTATTCTTCTATTCTTTCCGTAAAGGAGAAATCATTATGTGAGCCTTATGCGTCCCTGGATCCATGATCCAAGGATGGTTTGAACCCAAAGGCTTTTCGGGAAGTCCTGTAGATTCTGCCGTGGCAAATGGCAAATACACCACATAACGATAATGGGCCCCTTCCACTTCATGGGTCTCAGGATTGTATTGGTTACTTTCCCCATAATAAATATGTAAGGTGGCCCCAAATTGTCCCATATCGAGTTTGCCCGATTTTGCTTCCTCCTCGCGAATATCAAAAATCTCTGGACCTGTTTTGCCTTCAGCCCGTAATTCCCGACCTCTTGCCATAAAAGGTTCCAGACTTTTGTGATAACAGGCCGCATTAAATCCAGATTGTTTTGGGTTATCGGCCAGGACAATAAATTCATTATCTCCCTCTCTGAGCGTCACAAAATCACCGACCATGTTATAACCAATCACTTTACACCCATCTCGGCTTTCTTCTGGAGCTGCCATGAGTGATGCAGCAATCAATGCTTCGTCGGAGTCAATGGGAACGTAGTGGGTTTGGACTTTATCAACCGTATTGCTTTCCACTGTTGCGGAATCGTCCCCATCTTTTTTGTTTTCGCTGGTGTTCTTGCAGGAAAGCAAGGTTCCTGTCAATACAAGTACTAAGAGAAATCTTTTCATGGTGCGTTGAATTTAGTTGCATACAACAACATCGAGTGCAAAAATTGGTTTTGCCGACATGAACTCAATAAGTAGTTATGCTGTGCAGTAGTAAGTTAATGGTTTAAATTGGATTTAGAGGGCTATCGATAACGTTAAAAAAATTTTACCGCACAACATAATGTGGGCAAGAACATCGTACTCTTTCACAAATCAATTATTAATTCAAATAAAAGTTCATTTGAAGTATCACTTACTAAAACCGATACTAGCTCCCCCTTTTTTCTTATTAACCAAATTATGTTTAAGATTTTCAAACTCTTCCTCAGAGATAATATCCTTTTCCCTAAGCCATCCAAGGGTCATCAATTGAGGTTCAACCGGCATCTCTAAATCGATTTTAGCATACTTTGACTTTAAGAACAGGGTTATCTCATCAGACAGTTTTTTAATAAATGCTTCAAATTCATCCTTGTTAGGCTTGTTTTTAATGAACTCCAAATAACCGTTATTATGGGTAGGAATCAACAACACATTTTTTGACTTTATATATGTGATAAGCCCGCTAAGACAAGTAACAATGAATAAGAATATGGAAACACCTATTAAACCACTCCCGTCGGGATAGTTATCAGGATTGAATATGTTAATTAGAAAAAAAGCACCAAATACCAAAGTAACAATTAACATCACGTTATCGGTTTCCCTTTGCCAAACAGTTTTCGAAAAATCTATTTCCTCATAGGGAATATTGAACTCTTCAGAGCTAGTTAAATTTCTAAATTGAATTCTCAAAAATCCTTTTTCCAAAGTAAATTCTCGGACCAAGAAAAGTTTTTTCTGCAAAAGATTCATATGTAAGAGCTATTCATTGCAAAGGTTTATTCTTAAATCAAGATACCCATTATTTACGAATTCAAAATGAATATTTCAGTATGCTTAAACTTGTGCCCCTTCCTTCACCAACTCCGCCTCAAAAAGTGCGGTAAAATGCTTGAGCAGTTTTTGCTTCACCTCTTCCATATCCACTTCCTTCTGACCCAATTCCACATTCAAAGAAGTAACCGCTTTGTCTCTGATGCCGCAGGGAATCATCATATCAAAATAGCCCAAATCGGCATTTACATTAAGTGCAAAACCGTGCATAGTTACCCAACGACTGGCACGTACACCCATGGCACATATTTTTCGGGCAAACGGAGTGCCCACATCCAACCAAACACCGGTTTCACCCTTGGAGCGTTCGGCTTTAAGACCGTATTCGGCCAAAGTCAAAATCACCATTTCCTCCAAAAATCGAAGGTATTTATGGATATCGGTAAAGAAGTTATCCAAGTCCAAAATTGGGTATCCCACCACTTGTCCAGGTCCGTGGTAAGTAATGTCTCCCCCACGGTTGATTTTATAGAAAGTAGCGCCCTTTTCAGCAAGTTTGTTTTCGTCCACCAACAAATTGTTGATGTCACCACTCTTTCCCAAGGTATACACATGCGGGTGCTCCACAAACAAGAAATGATTGGGCGTATCAAGATTGGCCTCCTCACGACGGTTTCTAATCTTGGTGTCCACAATGTTCTTAAAGAGAAGCTCTTGGTAATCCCAAGTTTCCTTGTAATCCTTTAATCCTAGATCCTGTACTGTAACTTTCTTGTTCATGCTACAAAGATACGAAGCATGCCAATGGAAAACTATTTCTCCAGTTCCACCTCCAAATCCAAGACTGATGGATTCTTCATCAACTCCATAAAATTCACTTCATAGATTAAGGTTTTACCATCTTGACTAAAGGTCGCTTCTTCAGCAGTGGTTGATTTTATCTTTTTAGGGAAGTGATATTTTAAAGTGTACGTAGATCCCGAAAGAAACATCTCTGCTCCCTGTAAGCTGTCCAATTGCTGTTGGAACAACTCTTGATCTACAATTTTGGCAGTTCTGGTAAACTTGTTCTTCTGGAAGGAATAATTTACCTCGGTGGGCTGCTCGGAAGGCTTCATTGGTCCCTGCTGAGGATTGGATTTACCACCTATCGTACTTGCATCCTGAAAAGCTCCAAAAGCATCGTTGACCTCGCTCACGTTTTTAAACTCGCTGAACAAATCGAACATCATCTCCTTTTTTTCAGGATTCATTACCATTCGCATGTTGAACGGTTCCAGTTTTTTCAGTTTCTCTTGTTCCTCAATGGGCAACTGTGCGATACTATCTTTCTTCTCTTCTAAAAATGTTTTAAAAGAAATTATGGAGTCAATTGGCTTTTCATTGGTTTTGGCCATTTCTTCCCCGGCCATTTCCATCATCTCGGAACCGTCAAAGTTGATGGACAGTTTCCCTGAACCATCTTCATTAATGTGTATTTCTTCGGTAAAATTACATGCACTGGCAAGGGCAATCAACATTGCCGATAGCAAGATTTGGACTCTTTTCATAAGACTTTTAGTTAGTGTTGTTTAGTATGACCAAGGCCCCGATTACTCCGGGAACCCAACCACACAGGGTTAAAAGTAATACAATAAGTACAGAGCCACAACCTTTTCCGATGACCGACAAGGGTGGAAACAATATTGCCAATAAAACTCTCCAGAAACTCATTTTTTTTTGATTTTGATTGATGATACTTATAGGTAGCCTAAATACATGCTTTGTTACAGAAAAGCACTATTTTTAGCCAAAATCGGTTAAAAAATGCGGTTTTTAGTCCTAATTCTACTTTTAGCTCAGTCAACTGTCCTTTTTGGACAATATCATTTTTCGGGCCAAGTTTCCGCAGAGAACAATGGTAATTCCATTTATCTGTCATTGGTTGAGGATTATCGTAAATCTGGACGAGTTTACTTGGATCAAATCGTGCAAAAATCAGAAGTGGACTCTTTGGGTCATTTTTCCTTTGAGGGCAACAACCTTAATGACCAAAACCGTATCTATCGTATTCATTTGGATGGCTGTTCGGACAATACGGGCAGTAATCACTTTTTGGGCCGATGCAACAACAGTAAAAATGTGTTGTTTATCGCCAATAATAAAGATACCGTTAGCTTTCCCACCTCTTTTGAAGACCAATCGCTATGCACCATAACGTCCACTAACCCAAAATCCGGGCTCTTATTGGAAATTGATGGTTTAAAGGAACATATGGCATACGATTTTGCCGATTATCCTAGCGAGGCCAATAAAAAATTGAATCTGGACAAATGGTTCCAGACCCTGCACAACTTTGGCAAAGAAGTAAACGAACCTCTTGCAGAACTTTACATTTACGATTTCTTGTCGGACAAAAGGAACGAAACTTTTCGATTTTATCTGGAAGACCTGACCATAAACGATTACTACGATAATTTGTCTGAACGATTATCAAACACCTATCCCGAAGCCGAGTTTACCCAACAGTACCAAGCCGAAATAACCACAGACGAAGATTTGGCGAGTTTCAGCCGTCCACAATCCTCTAAATGGAACCGGACCATTATCGCACTTTTGGCAGTATCGCTATTGGGCAATTTCCTATTCTTTCTTGGTAAACGAAAAAAGGACAGCACCTCAGAATTACTTGAAAAACTGACTCCCCAAGAGCAAAAAATCGTCAATTTGATTTTACAAAACAAGACCAATAAAGAAATTGCCTCGGAGCTTTTCGTTAGCGTTAGTACCATAAAGACGCACATCAACAATCTCTATAAAAAATTGGATGTAACCTCGCGTGACGAGATGGCGCTCCTTTTCAAAAAGTAAAATTCAACCCCCGGTCTAGTACCCATATCCAACGCAGAAAAGTTCGTTCAGCCATTGATTTTAGTGAATTTGTCCTTCAAACCATAAATCACATAAAATCATGAAACATCTTTTATTCGCATTCCTCATGCTATGCATTACCTGTGCTTCTGCCCAAGAATTCAACAAAGAAATCAAAACGGAAAATGGACAACAATTCTTGGTCGGGCAAATCAATTTGGAAGGTCTGCAATCCGAGCCCTACGTCAATTGGTTCCAGAACAGATATGAAAACTACTATCCAGATGAAACCATGGTTGCACTTTTCAAAGAGAAATTGGCGGAATACGACATCAAACTATTTTTGGGAACTTGGTGTGGCGACAGTAAGCGAGAAAGTCCCAAATTCATTAAAATATTGACAGCTGCCGACTTTCCCATGGACCAACTGGAAATTGTGGCGCTGGATTACCGCAAAGGATTATACAAAACCAGTCCCACAGGCGAAGAAAAGGGTTTGAACATTATAAAAGTGCCCACTATCATCTTTTTTAAAGACGGAGAAGAAATCAACCGAATTGTGGAAAGTCCACTGGAAACTTTGGAAGAAGATATTGCCCAAATCATGTTCAAAAAGAACTATGTGCCCAATTATGCATATTAAGTTTGGACAAGGCAAGGATTTAAAGCGCAAAAGTGTAATTTTGCGCTTTAAATTTTTTACAGACTATGCAACTATCGGAACAAGAGATCGTTCGAAGGGAAAAATTGACCAAACTCAGGGAAATGGGCATCGACCCATATCCCGCAGCACTGTATCCTGTTGATGCCACCTCCAAGAGCATCAAGAATGATTTTGAAGAAGGAAAGAAAGTGGTTATTTCCGGTAGATTGATGTCGCGCAGAATTCAAGGAAAGGCTTCCTTTGCCGAACTTCAGGACAGCGAAGGACGCATTCAGGTCTACTTTAACCGTGACGAAATTTGCCCGGATGATGATAAAACTTTGTACAACGATGTGTACAAAAAATTGTTGGACATCGGGGACATTATCGGTATTGAAGGAGAGCTGTTCAAAACACAAGTCGGTGAGAAAACCGTAATGGTGAAAAACTTCTCGCTGTTGAGCAAAAGTTTAAGGCCATTGCCCTTACCAAAGGTAAACGACGAAGGAAAAGTATACGATGCTTTCAACGACCCGGAACTACGCTACCGCCAGCGGTATGTGGATTTGGTAGTAAACCCGCACGTTAAGGACACCTTCATCAAAAGAACAAAGATTACCACCAGTATACGGGAATTCTACAACCAAAAAGGATACTTGGAGGTGGAAACACCGATATTACAACCCATTCCAGGTGGAGCGGCCGCTCGGCCGTTCTTAACACACCACAATGCTTTGAATGTGCCCTTGTACCTGCGAATCGCCAACGAACTCTATCTAAAAAGATTGATTGTCGGTGGATTTGACGGTGTGTACGAGTTTGCAAAAGATTTCCGTAACGAGGGAATGGACCGCACCCACAATCCAGAGTTTACCGTAATGGAACTCTATGTAGCCTACAAGGATTACAACTGGATGATGGACACCACCGAAGAACTTTTGGAAAAAGTGGCCGTAGATGCCACAGGAAGTTCCAAAGTAAAAGTGGGTAATCACGAAATTGAATTCAAGGCTCCTTACCCAAGGGTTCCCATTTTGGAAGCCATTAAAATCCATACAGGCTATGATGTTTCCGGCATGGAAGAGGACGAGCTACGCGAAGTGGCAAAAAAATTGGGCATCGAAGTGGATGATACCATGGGCGTAGGTAAATTGATTGATGAAATCTTTGGTGAAAAATGTGAGCACCACTACATCCAGCCAACTTTCATTATTGATTATCCGAAGGAAATGAGCCCATTGACCAAGGAACATCGGAGTAACCCAAGACTTACCGAGCGTTTTGAATTGATGGTAAACGGTAAGGAATTGGCCAATGCCTACTCCGAGCTCAACGACCCCATTGACCAACGCGAACGTTTTGAAGATCAGCTGAAACTCTCCGAAAAAGGGGATGACGAAGCCATGTTCATCGACCAGGATTTCTTGCGTGCTTTGGAATACGGAATGCCACCGACTTCGGGAATCGGTATTGGAATAGATCGTTTGGTGATGTTGATGACGAACAACTCCTCTATCCAAGAAGTATTGTTCTTCCCGCAAATGCGTCCCGAGAAGAAAAAAGTAGAGTTGACCGAAGAGGAAAAAATTATTGTGGACATTATAAAACCCGTTGGTGAAATGTCTTTGTCCGACCTTAAAGAAAAGGCTGACTTAAGTGGTAAAAAATGGGACAAGAGCACTAAGGGTCTTACCAAACACGGACTTATCAAAGTGGAAAAAACCGAAAATAATCTTTTGGTAAAATATACGGGATAGCATAAAATCTTATCCTTACTAAATATAAACCCCTGAGCCTCAAAACCGGCTCAGGGGTTTCGTTTTTAAAAAAATTTCTATCTTACCCCGATTTTCATCCCTAACGGAAGAAGATTTCCAGCAGCTTACCCCACTAATCTTACTAAAATCTACTTATATGAGAAGAATGAAATTAGCATTCCTTTTCGTGCTGTTGGTATCGTTTACCGGAATGGCACAAGAGGTAACAGGAACCGTTTATGACGACCAAAATGTACCCTTACCGGGAGCCTCGGTCCAAGTTAAAGGAACAACCGCGGGAGCCATCACCGACTTTGATGGCAACTATTCAATCGAAGCTAGCACCGGGGATGTCCTCGTATTCTCCTACGTTGGATTCAACACACAAGAAGCGACCGTAACCGGCAGTACTTTGGACGTTACACTACAAGCCGGACTCGAACTGGAAAATGTTGTAGTTGTTGGATCCAGAAACGCCAACCGAACCTCTACCGACTCGCCAGTGCCCGTAGATGTGCTGGATGTTACAGAATTGGTACAATCTGCCCCTCAGGTTACCGTAACCGAAATCCTGAATTATGCGGCACCATCCTTCACATCTAACCCACAGACTATTTCCGACGGTACAGACCATATTGCCCCCGCTTCATTGCGCGGACTTGGCCCTGATCAGGTTTTGGTACTCATCAACGGAAAAAGAAGGCACAAAACAGGGTTGGTCAACGTAAACGGAACATTTGGCCGTGGAAGTGTTGGAACGGACATGACCACGATTCCTTCCAACTCCATCTCCAGAATAGAAATTCTTCGCGACGGTGCTGCTGCGCAGTACGGTTCCGATGCCATTGCAGGGGTCATCAATATTGTTTTGAAGAATACCGTGAACGAATTGCAGGTAGATGTTAACACCGGAGCCCATTTTACCAGCGATCACAGTCCACAAAAGAAAATCGATGGTGAAAAAGTAAGTCTGGGGCTTAACTACGGATTGCCTATTGGAAAAGATGGTGGTTTTATCAACTTTACCGGTAATTTTAACCACCGCGGATGGACCAACCGTATGCAGGAATGGGAAGGGTCGATTTTTAATAGCTATAATTCCATTGAAAGAGTCGCGGCGGCCGATAATTACGATACATCCCTATTACTTGACGATGATTTGGCCGATATATTCCAATATGCATCAGCTGCTGGAATTGCCCTGAATGGGGATGAAACCAAAGAGCAACTTCAAGACATCTTGAGCGCTGATGTAACCGAATCAGAATTATTGGCAAGAGGTCTGCAGCGGAGCGATTTCAACATGAGAGTCGGTCAATCCAAACTCAGAGGCGCACAGTTCTTTGCCAACCTCTCCATTCCGTTAGATGAAAACTTGGAGATTTATGGATTTGGCGGATTGAGCTTTAAAAATGGTAATGCCGGTGGTTTTTACCGCTTGCCCAACCAGTCGCGCACCTACTCCCCTGCTTATCCCAACGGCTTTTTGCCAGAAATCAATTCCAATATTGTGGATAAATCCGCTGCATTCGGAATCAAAGGAATGATAGGCGATTGGAACGTTGACTTTAGTAATTCCTACGGAAAGAATGAGTTTATGTATCATGTGACCAACTCCAACAATGCCTCCATGGAAAATGCAACTCCATTTGAAGCAAATTCGGGTGGGTTCAACTATAGCGAAAACACCACCAATTTTGACATGAGCCGATTTTATGAAGATACCATGGCAGGATTGAATATTGCGTTTGGCGCGGAATACCGTGTAGAAAATTATGGAATTATTGCAGGAGAGGAAATCTCCTATACACAGTACAACACCTTGGGTGTTCCACACGATCCCACCGATCCAGATTCAATGGTACCTACTGACTTTTTTGGAAACACTAGAGATAGTGGGATTCAAGTTTTTCCAGGCTTCAAACCAGAAAATGAAGTCAATGCCTTCAGAAACACCATTGCAGGCTATTTTGATGTGGAAGCTGATTTTACCGAATCCATTTTGCTCAGTGGAGCGGTCAGGTATGAAAACTTCTCCGATTTTGGGGGAACCTTGAACTTTAAGGTGGCCACACGATTGAAAATTTCCGAAAACTTTAACTTTAGAGGAGGTGGACAAACGGGCTTTAGGGCTCCGTCATTACATCAAATACATTTTAATTCTGTATCAACAATATTCGATGAGGATGGTCCTCAAGAAGTTGGCACTTTTGCAAACACTTCAAGGGTTGCCCGACTGTTGGGTATAGAACCTTTGAAAGAGGAAACATCGGTAGGTGCAACGGCCGGATTTACGGCAAGGGTGCCCAGTGCCAACCTAAAGTTTACTTTGGACGGATTCCTCATCAATATCGATGATCGAGTAATCCTCACCGGACAGTTTGGCGATAACGGCAATGCCGAATTGGCAAACCTGTTCCAACAGGCCAATGCCACACAGGCTGCTTTCTTTGCAAACTCGGTGGATACACAAACCAAAGGTTTGGATTTTGTTTTAGACCATAAAGCGAACATTTCGGACAATGTTTCCCTGACCAATACGTTGGCCATGACAGTATCCGAAACAACCGTTGAAAAGGTGAAAGTTCCCGAGGCAATTGCCGATGCAGGGCTGAGCGACACCTATTTCGACCCAACAAGCAGAATCTATTTGGAATCAGCCGTTCCCACCACAAAGGGGAACCTGTCTCACAATCTAAAAGTTGGGGATAATTGGAGTTTCTTTTTAAGAAACGGTTATTTTGGTGAAGTTAGGGAAGCTACCAATGAAGTTGACCCTACTATTGATTACACATTTGGTGCAAAAATAGTGACCGATTTAACCATCGGTTACAATTTTACGGATAGTGCCAAACTAACCATTGGTGCAAACAACCTTTTGGATGTTTATCCAGATGAGAACGATCCCGCTTTTCGTTCCGAAGGCAGATTCATTTATTCAAGACGTTCTGTACAGTTCGGCCAGAACGGAAGATACGTTTTCGGTCGACTGACATTCAAAATCAAATAAATACAATTTTCTTTTATTAATTTATTTGGAAGCCCCGGCAAGGGGCTTCTTTATTTTTATCTTTTAACAAAAAAGCATAGCTTAGAACCCCGATGGAACTAAGCAAAAAAATTGGGCTGGTCCTTGGACCGGTTATCTTTCTTGTATTGAACTTGTTGCCTTTTGAAATGGTCTCAGAAAAAGGCGACCCTGTAATTTCAGTAGCGGCATGGATGCTGACATGGTGGATCACCGAAGCTGTCTCTATTTCTGTTACCGCACTCCTACCCTTACTTTTGTTACCTATTTTAAAGATTCTGCCCATTGCAGAGGTTGGTGCCAATTATGGAAGTCCCATTGTATTCCTCTTCTTTGGAGGTTTTGTTATGGCCCTTGCCCTTGAAAAGGTAAACTTGCACCGTAGAATAGCCCTAAATATTATCAGACTCACCGGAACCACACCGAACAAGGTAATTTTAGGTTTTATGATCGCCACGGCCACTTTGAGCATGTGGATCAGCAACACGGCAAGCACCGTGGTGATGTTGCCCATAGCCGTTTCCGTAATTAACCTATTGATCAATGACGAGGATGGTTTTACCAAGAACGATCAGAATTTTGCGCTTTGCGTGATGCTCGGCATCGCCTTTTCTGCCAATGCAGGTGGCATTGCCACGGTAATCGGGACACCACCGAACTCTGTTTTAATAGGACTATTGGAAAACGAATACAATACGGAAATCTCCTTCTTAAAATGGATGACCATAGGTTTGCCTTTCTCCATCATTATGATAGGAATTTGCTATTTGGTCCTAGTAAAATGGATGTTCCCCAACAAAGATTTAAAATTCAATGCATCCAAAGAAGTTATACAAACTGAGCTACATAAATTAGGACCTACAACTGGTAAGGAAAAAATGGTGTTGGTGATTTTTGGTGTAACGGTTTTCCTGTGGATTTTCAGGACCTTGATCAATAGCATCTTTCCAAGCTTGGGGCTTACAGATACCATGATAAGTATTTTTGCAGCAATCGCCCTTTTTGCCATTCCATATAATATGAAAAAGGGGGATTTTATCATTACTTGGAAAGATACTTCCAAACTGGCATGGGGAATTCTAATCCTTTTTGGTGGAGGGCTCGCTTTAGCACAAGGGATGTCGACCAGTGGTATTGTGGATATGGTAGCCAACGCCATAGCACAGAGCGAAATAAGTGTTTTGTTCACCGCTGCATTATTGATATTCTTAATGCTTTTTATGACAGAACTGATGAGCAATGTAGCATTGGTTGCGGTATTGGCTCCAGTAGTGGCGGGTATTGCCATTGGCCTCGATGTTCCGATGCTTTACTTATTGATCCCTGTAACCATTGCCAGTAGTTGTGCATTTATGCTGCCCATGGCAACACCGCCCAACGCTATTGTATTTGCCAGTGGCTATGTGAAAATTCCAGAAATGGCACGGGTCGGTGTTATTCTGAATCTGATAGCAGTTGTTTTACTTATTTTGGTTTTCCAGTTTGTGATTCCGTTGCTGTTCTAAACTAAAAATGCCCCTCCGGGCGGAAGGGCATTTTCACAAACTAACTAACTCAAAAAAATGTAAGAAACTAACTTAACTAACGCTTCAACTCTTGACAAGCGAAGCGTAACTCTTTGTTAGGCACAAAGTTATAACCCTTTTTTGTGAAGATTATTATAATTAGTCTTTTGTTAACGTCACAATAAGAATCTAAAGGGTCTATCCATTTTTACAGTTTTCGCCATTTGCTGAAGTAATTTTATCAAAACATCCAAATGACTGAATTATCCTTACAATAACAGCTATTTTGCTACAAATACCAATGCCATATATACTGGTGTTATTTTTTTGTTAACCAGTCACTTATTAGATTTTCTTAACAAAAGAAAGGTCTTGTCAAAACAAAAACCCCTCAATTGAGGGGTTTTCATAGCTAACTCAAATAAGTTGTAAAATGAGAACATTTTACTGCATTGATCCTGAGTATGGATCAAAATTTTCAGGGAGATACTTGGAGGTATCAAACCCCAATTCCATATCTTCTTCCTCCATGTAGTTTACCGAAGTAATGGCTATTACATCCGTGTAAGGATCAAAACCTTCTGGCAACAAATACTCGCTATTGATTCCCAATACCAGTTCGGTTTCTTCCTCCAAGTAAGAAATCAACTTTAAATCCACGTACATCTCGTAAGGAGAAAAGCCTTCTGGCAAGTAATCCTTGGTATCAAAACCTAGATCCATATCCTCTTCCTCCATATAGTTGATGGAATGTACATCCACCACATCCGTGTAAGGGTTGAAATTCTCCGGCAAGTACTTTTGGACATCAAAACCCAAAGAAGAATCAACATTATTTTCGAGATATATGATGGAATTCAAATCAAAATAGCTTTTGTAGGGGTTAAAACCTTCTGGAAGATAATCCGCGGTATCAAAACCTAGATGTACCTCTGGCTCTTCCTCCAAATACACTATTTCATTTAAATTCAATTCATACCAGGCATAATCTGCCATTTCTGAAGTTGAATTGTTTAACTCAGCACTGATGCTCAACGTGGTTAAACTGTTCTCTAAACTACCCGGTGTCTCAGATTGTACCTGGACAACCTTGGTATTTTGTTGGTCGTTGGCTATGGCTGTACTACTCAATAATACACTACCATAAATTAATAATAACTTGTTCATTTTTTGATTGAATTTTGTGATTGATGATATGCTTATAAGACTGACCAAAATCTAAAATGTTACAGTCTTTAGGAAATTTTCACAAATTCCAAACACCCGTTAAGCCCAGTTATACGGGGCAATTTCCTCCAAACCCTCAGTAAAAGGCAGGATTCCCAAAGGTTGAGACATAGCGTTAAAAAAACAGCCGTTAATATTTATTTAACAGTTAAATCTCATGATTTTTAGGTTCTTTGAATCTTCATAGTTATTCAAACGGACATATAATGATCAAAAATTTACTACCTCGACTACTTGTAGTCTTTATTTTATTGGGCACCGTTCAAAACATTGACGCCCAACTTTTCAAAAAGAAAAAGAAACAGACCGAACAAAAAAAGGAAGACAAATCTAAACCGGGTGATATAAAACCTTATGATAAGGTCATCACCAAAGATGCAAAGACCGACGAAGGTCTCTTCCGTGTGCATACTGTAGATGACAAACATTACTACGAAATTCCAGATTCCCTTTTCAATCGTGAAATGCTAATGGTGAGCCGTATCTCCAAAACGGCAACAGGCATCGGTTTTGGTGGAGGAAAAATCAATACACAGGTACTACGCTGGGAAAAAAAGGACAAAAAGGTATTGGTACGAGTTGCCTCTTATGAAAATGTAGCAGCAGATTCCCTTCCGGTGCACGAAGCAGTGGTAAACTCGAACTTTGAACCCGTGCTTTTTTCTTTCGATATCAAGGCCATCAACAAAAAAGATTCTTTGAACCCTGCAACGGTAATCGAAATCGACCCTATGTTTACTGATGATGTAAAGGCCCTTGGCTTTCCTGATGGGTACCGAAAAAGATACAAAGTAACAAGAATGGATGGAGACCGTAGCTATATCGAATCCATCAAAAGTTATCCTTTGAACATAGAGGCGAGACACGTAAAAACATACTTATCCAACGAACCGCCAAGCAACTCAAGTTTAGGGTCTATTTCTTTGGAGATCAATAACTCTATGATTTTATTGCCCAAAGAACCCATGAAACGCCGTTATTTTGACAGACGTGTAGGATGGTTTGCGAGAGGACAAGTAGATTACGGACTTGAGGCACAGGAAAGCAAGACGGTTACTTACCTAGATCGCTGGAGACTCGAGGTAAAGGAAGAGGACATTGCAAAATACAAGGCCGGTGAGTTGGTAGAGCCTAAAAAACCGATTGTGTATTACGTGGACAGGGCCACACCCAAAGAATGGGTTCCTTATATTAAACAAGGTATTGAAGATTGGCAGGTAGCCTTTGAGGCCGCCGGTTTTAAAAACGCCATTCTGGCCAAAGACCCTCCATCGGTTGAAGAAGACCCAGAGTGGTCTCCCGAGGATGTTAGGTATTCTGTGGTTCGTTATTTGGCCTCTCCTATTCCAAACGCCAATGGTCCGCACGTAAGCGACCCAAGGAGCGGTGAAATTTTGGAATCGGACATTAACTGGTACCACAATGTGATGAGCCTGTTACGTGGATGGTATTTTGTTCAAACGGCAGCCATTAACCCTGAAGCACAAAAAACACAGTTCAAAGAAGAGATTATGGGGCGCTTGATACGATTTGTATCATCCCACGAAGTTGGACATACACTTGGATTACCGCACAACATGGGGAGTAGTGTTGCTTACCCCGTTGATTCCTTACGCTCTGCAAGTTTCACCCAAAAATATGGAACGGCTCCATCCATTATGGATTATGCCCGCTTCAATTATGTTGCCCAACCAGGTGACGAAGGTGTTGCTTTGATGCCAAACATCGGTATTTATGACAAGTATGCTATCAAATGGGGATATAAGCCTATTTTGGACAAAACGGCCAAAGAAGAAAAACCAATTTTGAACAGTTGGATTTTGGAACATGCCGGAGACCCTATGTACCGATTTGGTCACCAACAGGTAGGCGATATCCATGACCCAAGCTCGCAAACAGAGGATTTGGGCGATGATGCCATCAAAGCTAGCTTATATGGTATAGAGAACCTGAAGCGAATTGTTCCCAACCTAATGCAATGGACCACGGAAGATGGTGAAAACTATGATGACCTTGAAACCATGTATGGCCACGTAGTAGCGCAGTTCAGCAGATATATGGGGCACGTATCCAATAACATTGGAGGTGTTTATGAATACCACAAAACTGCAGATCAAGAAGGTGCAGTGTACACCTATGTGAGCAAAGAACATCAAAAGGACGCCATGGAGTTTATGCAAGAACAACTCTTTGAGACCCCAGAGTGGTTGATAGACCAAAATATTTTAAATAAGATACAATATTCCGGTTCCATAGAGCGAATTCGAGCCACACAAGAACGTTACTTGAACACCATGTTGCATTTGGGGAAATTGGCCCGAATCATCGAAAATGAAACCTTGAACGGCGATGAAGCTTACGGATTGGTAGAGATGATGCGCGACCTTCGCAGAGGGATTTGGTCGGAGACACGCAGTGGCAAAACCATTGACACCTACCGTAGAAACCTTCAAAAGGCGCATATCGACCGATTGGAATACTTGATGACCGCTGACAGTCAAAGTAAACAACCTGATTTTGGTGGTTATAGGAAATCGACACCTATCAATACAAGCCAGTCAGATATTCGTTCTGTGGCACGTGCCGAACTCAACAATCTTAAAAGCGATATTAGAGGCGGCCTTGCAAGAATTTCGGATACCATGAGCCGTTACCATTTGCAAGATGCAATGGAGCGTATCGACCTAATTTTGGAACCTGCGAAATAGGTATTTTTAAATAGATAAAACACCAACAAGGTGTGATCGTTGCTGTTCATCGATCACACCTTGCTTTTTTTTAAGTACGCATCCCTTAGCAGTCCTTTCACAACATATACGTGAGATTGCCAGTTGTTTTCACTACTTTAGTAATCCAAATCTCACATTCATGAACTACAAGACAAAAAGCTTAATCTACTTTTCCTGTTTCGTGGCAGCCGCTACTTCCTACTATTTGATTGAGGAACACGATAAATTTAAAGATGATTTAAATTCCAAAACTTACGTTGAGACTCATTTCGAAGATGCAGATGAGTATATCGATGATTCTGAAAAAACAACCCCAGAGGAAGAGCTCAAGTAATTTTCACAACACACCTTTTTTTACTGTTAAAAGCTTCACAAACTATTTCTTGATGATTAAACCTTTTGGACCAAGTAGATGTCCAAGAAACAAATCATTAAAAATTGAACGATATGAAGCAATTAGCAATTTTATTGGTTATGCTGACAACAGTGAGCATGGCCGCCCAAAGACATGATGGCCCCAAAATGCGCAAAGGTCCAAAAATGGACATGACCGCGGAACAAATGGCCACATTGCAAACAAAACATATGACCTTGGCATTGGATCTAACCGAAAACCAAAAAGACCAAGTCTACAAAATCAATTTGGAAAAGGCCCAGTTTAGAAAGGAAAAATGGGCAGAGATGAAAGCGGCGAAAGAGAGTGGCGAATGGGAAAAACCCACTCCCGAAGAAAGATTTGAAATGGAAAACGCACGTTTGGACCGTCAAATCGCAATGCATGAAAAAATGAGAACGATACTGGACACAGAACAGTATGAGACTTGGAAAAAGTTCTCCAATCGCAAAAAAATGCATGGCAAGAAAAAAATGCAGGAAAGAAGGAGAAGATGATAGTGTTTTTTGTTGATTTAAGAAGCCGCGCCAGCCATGGTCGCGGTTTCTTTTTTTATTATATTTATCAGAATCAATTTGCCTAGGTACGTTGCGAAAATTTATTCTCTAACCAATCGCAATGTTTTAACCTCCCTAGAATTGTTTTTAATTTAATAACAATCTATATGTTGAGGGCGAGTTTTTATCTTTCGGTTCTATTTTTTTCCTGTATTATCAACTTAAATTTTGCGCAAGATCGCTCATTTTGTCCTTGGGAAGATGGATGCTATTTTCAAAAAGGAGATATCCTATATATGTTCGGAGACAATGTAAAGTCTCGGTCTCAACCTAAAATCGATTCTGAGGTGTTGGATTTACTAAAAATGGGAGATGCAGTAGAAATTATTGAAACTACTGATTCCACAGAACGCTATAATGGTCTGGAATCTCCTTTTTATAAAGTAAATTACAAAGGCGTGAACGGTTACATCCTTGGAGGACTTTTTTCTCTTAGTCGACAAACAATTGATGGCACCAATTATTTTTTCAACTTTTCCAAGGAAAATGAAGCACTATTCTTAAACATAAGAAGTATTTATCTTGGCTCGCTACGTGAAGAAAAAATCCCACTTTCCAATTCTGATATCAGTATTGAAGCCTATGGCAGTAGAGGTCTGCATAACTTGGACGGTATACTGTACGTAAATTATCATCCCAACTATGATGGTGATCAAAGTGGTGGGATTTATTTATTCGTTTTTGAAGGAACTTTGAGCAAATATGAACTCTCTCAATTCCAAGACGAAGACGCCTCTTATTATATGGAAAAATTTATTTTTCCTGATGAAGAGGGAGGCTTCCCCGAAAAAATTATTTTTAAGAAAGAACAGGCATATACCTATATTACAGGAACCCAATGGCTGCGGGAATATGTGGAAACTTGCCTGCTATCCTGGGATTTGGGATCATTGACTCCAAATTTCAGGGAAAAGTTCCCATACCATTGAGTATTATCTTTCTTAAAACAACAACTCATATTATCTACTATTTTACAGATATATTTTTTTATCTGCTATTTTACAGATATATTTGAATATCTACTAATAAGCAGATATTTGTCATCATGATAGCGATACTCACAGGGGACATTAAAAACTCCTCGGAACACAAGGCCAACAAATGGATGCCCTTATTAAAGGAAGCCTTGGCCAAATACGGTAAAGAACCCAAGGATTGGGAAATTTATCGCGGTGACAGTTTTCAACTGCAGACCTCACCAGAAAATGCCTTGGAAGCTGCTATCTATATTAAGGCGAGCATCAAACAAGTTCGCCAGTTGGATGTAAGGATATCCATAGGCTTGGGCGAAAAAAATTATGATTCACCAAAAATCACGGAATCCAACGGCACCGCCTTTATAAACTCCGGAGAGCGTTTCGAGAACCTCAAAAAACAGAATCTGGGCATTAAAACTCCTAACGAGAAGTTTGATGAGCACATTAATCTACTACTGGAATTGGCCCTTCTTACCATGGACGATTGGACGCCCGCAATCTCCAGAACTGTGCAATGCGCAATGGACAATCCAGAAATGAATCAAAAAGAACTGGCATCGCTACTCAACAAATCACAAGGGAACATCAGTGAAGAATTGAACAAGGCAGGATTTGATGAAGTCAAAAAAATGATCCATTTTTACAAAGCACAACTCGCCCAATTATGATGCTTTTGGCCCTAAAACTTATACTTGCCCACTTTATTGGAGACTTTGTCCTTCAACCAGCACATTGGGTCGAGGATAAATTGGAGAAAAAGGGACGGTCCAAATATCTATATTTTCATGTGGGGGTACATCTACTGGCGCTGTTGATTATACTACAGTTTCAGCATATTGTCCCAATCATTATAATTGTAGCGACACATTTCCTCATCGACTTGGGCAAATTATCACTTACCAATCCCAAAAACTATCGCTGGCTATTCATCTTAGATCAAGTATTGCATCTTCTGGTCCTTGCCGGTGTACTGTATTGGATATCGCCGTTTCCTTTGGATTTTAGCACCTTGTTTACCGAAAAAACCTTGCTGCTGATTACTTTTCTGGTATTTGTGACCTATGTGTCCGGTATTGTAATGCGCATGTTGTTGGCCCCTTATATTGATGAGGTCGCCAAAGACGATGCAGATACAGAAGGGGGTTCGCTTAAAAATGCAGGAACCTATATCGGTATGCTGGAAAGGATATTTGTGTTCGGCTTTATCTTGATGCAACAATGGGCCGCCATCGGCCTGTTGATAGCTGCAAAATCCGTGTTCCGTTTTGGTGACCTCAACAAGGGCAAAAACCGTAAGCTCACCGAATATGTCCTTATCGGGACACTATTGAGCTTTGGTCTCGCCATACTTTCGGGAATGTGCTACATGTACCTCGCAGAACAGCTATAACCCCCCCAAAAAACGAAAAAGCCATCCTATTAAAGAATGGCCTTTTCTGCTACTAATTAAATCGAAACACTTGCTTAAAAAACGTTCGCATTTTTTAAAACCTGTAAACTTTCCAATACATTGCTTACGGCAAGCGTCATGGATTTTGCAGATACCGTAGCCCCAGATATTCCATCAATATCTTCTCCGTAAACCAATTTTTCACCGGATTTTCTTCCAATGAACTGTTTTAGCCAACGTTGGCTTCCCACTTGACGCCCATGGTCTTCACGGTAAATTAATATTTTGGATTTTTTTATGTTCAAGTCAGGATTGAGTAAAACCACGTAGTCAAAGGTTTTCTTTAAACTGGGAGCGACTCCCACATAAATGTACCCCAGCTCTTTCCCCAAAGAAGTGATTTTAAAAAGGTTTTCTCCTCCCATTTCAGATGGAGTTTGCTTATTCAAATCAGATGGGACTTCGATTCTTTCCATAGTGAATTCCTCCACCTCAAAAGTTCCCTGTATGGCGCTGTCAATCTTTTCTTGAAGCTTTGGCGATATCTTTTCCGATTTAAACCCAAAAAATAAGAACGTGATTAGAATCACTACCGCATTATGTCTCTTAAACTTACTTGCCTGCATTCCCCTTAGAAGCATTATCCGTCACAAATTTGTTGATCAACTCTAAAATTTCATCTTTATTCGCATTAGCGGCCTCCAGCTCATAAAACTGCATAAACATAGGTTGTCCATCAACTTGCTTTAGCAAAGTAAGGTCTCCTTCCCTCTCATAAATGTCTTCCCAAGCATCGCGAGCCACGGCCCAGAAATCTTTGTGCTTTGCCCACCAATCGGTTGCGGCCTTGCATCTTTCATCTGCTACTTTCACATACGTATTGTATCCTTTTTCTTGGGCGAGCAACACATCATCCTGATTATCTTTACGGATAATTTTATCATTATCTTGCTCGTGTATCCATCCATAAGGTGTGATTTCTTGACGATTTCCCCTGCTCATGACATTGTAATCGCTCCTTTTGGAATACTCCCTCCGCGGTAGTGGCGAATCACTTTGGTTTTCCCAATAATGTTTTCCATCAAAATGCACCCAAGTGGAAGAACCTGCATACCTGGGACTATCATCCACCTGGTATACTTTTTGGGTCCACTGCCCCTTCACTTGGTCGGCAGGCAGCTGAGAGAAAACCCAATTGTTGTCCTTATCGTAATGGAAAATTTTCTGGTTCTCGTACAACCAATCCTGTCTCCAGTGTTTGATTACCATGGTATCGTTCAATACCAGCAAGTGTTGCAATGAAATTTTATTGTCCTCGTCCACTATGGGCAACGCAAGCTCCAATGCTTTTGATGTGTAGTCAAGGTGTTTCTCATAATCAATTTCCGGAGCAAAGGTCTCCGTGTATTTAAAACTTACCTCGTAGCAGCCGCACATATCCAAAATGGCTTCGCGGTCCAGTTGCTTTTTTTCTTGTGATGTGGCCAAAGTTGTTGAAAAGGCTAAAAACAACAAAGGCAGGATTGATTTCTTCATATTGGTGTGTGTTAGATTGTTTTAAAAATGTTCTGGTCAAAAATACTAAACTTATTTAGATTGAATAAAAATAAAATATATATTTGTCATCAAATTAAATAGAATGAGTCTAAATAAAAATACCAACCTCTTATTTTTAACCTTCTTTTTTTCTGTAATAGGACTCGCGCAGGAATCTAAAAAACAAGAAAAAGACTCATTGTCCATGCAGCAATTGGACGAAGTTGTATTGACCGGAGAAAGCAAAGTGATGTCCCTGAGCAAGAAATTGTTCTCGGTCGGTACCATTGACCAACAGGACATTGCCAAGGTTGCTGGAAACAATTTAGCGGACATACTTAATTACAACCTCAACATCACCGTTACACCGAATCCGTCCACAGGGCGTTCCACCATAAGTATGTTCGGGCTCGATGGACAATATGTAAAGGTGCTTATTGACGGTATCCCCATGGCCAGTGACAACGGAATGGGCAACAATATAGATATCACCCAGATAAACCTTGAAGATGTGGAGCGTATTGAAATTGTGGAAGGTTCCATGGGTGTTCTCTATGGAGACAATGCCGTTGCCGGTGTTATCAATATTGTAACGAAGCGAGGATTGGAAAACAATCACAAATGGCAATTGCAACTATCGGTGCAGGAAGAAACCGTAGGTAGCGAGTATGCCCTATTTGATGAAGGTCGACACATCCAAAACGTAAAACTTAGCCATAAATTGAGTGATAAGACCAGTGTTGCCATCGGGGGTTCCCGGAACGACAATGCTGGTTTTTTTAACGGCTACCAAGGAAAAAACTATGTCAATATTCAGGATAATGCCGTGGTGAACGACAGCCTTCGTGGTATGGAATGGAACCCGAAAGAACAATTGACCGCCTACGGAAACTTGAATACATCCATTGGAAAACACAACATCTTTTATAAAATTCAATATTACGATGAATCCGTTCCGGTATACAACCATTTTGTGAACGGTAGGTTGGATAGCAATACAGGCATGCCGAACCCGACCGCCTTGGACCAAAATTTCGATACAGAAAGGGTGATGAACAACCTCAACATCTCAGGGCCTTTAAAAGGCTCTACGGTCTACAACCTCTCGTTGTCCCATCAAACCCAAAAACGGTATTACAAGCAATTTGTGTACAACATTTTGCAACAGGGCATAGAATCTGTCAACTCAGACGATTTAAGCCAATCCAGTGAAATTTGGTACTCCAAAGGCTTCGTGAGCAACATGGTTCCCGATACGGATTTCTTCAACCTGCAATTGGGATACGAGTTCAACCACCAAACGGGTTTTGATGCCATCGCCACTGGTGAATACTCCAGCGATGTGGTGGAAAACACATTGGAAAACTATGACTTTTTTGGAGTAATGGATTTTAATATCAACGACCGGTTTTCCTTGTTTCCTGGAGCTAGGTTTACCAACAACTCCCAATTCGGAAACAAATTAATATGGTCCCTCTCCTCTACCTACGACTTCAGTAATACATTCAAGGTAAAAGCCGTATTCGGGTCTGCCTTTAGGGCACCCAATTTTGAGGAGCTCTTCTTCTATTTCGTGGATTCCAACCATAATGTACAAGGGAACCCCAATCTTGACCCCGAAGATGGCCTTTCCGTATTCTTAAATGTGGAGGAAAAATTCCGATTGTCCGATAGCAGCATGCTCAAAACCGCTCTAAAAACCTTCTATTTTGATATTGACGGTAAGATTGCCTCCATTATAAGCACCGACGACCAAGACCGTAACCTGTTCACTTTTGACAATGTGGACCGTTCCCAAATCTTGGGTTTTTCATTGGAGAACTCTCTTATGATGAACCGTTGGCAAGCTTCCTTGGGCATGACCTACATGGGAGAGTCCACTACAATAGATGCCTCCGAAGGAATAAGCAGTGACTTTTTATGGAGTTTCAATCTGCAATCCGCTTTAAGTTATAGCATTCCTTCCATCAACACCGCATTGTCCGCACAATTAAAATACACTGGCAGGTCCCAAGTTGTACTCAGTGGTACGGATGGCTCTGTTGTAGGCCAAACGGACGATTTTACTTGGATGGATGCTTCGGCACGTACCAACATAACCAAAGATTTAAGCCTAACGCTAGGCGCACGGAACATCTTCGATATTGTTCGGGTGAATGCCTCGGATACACCCACCGGGGCCCACGGGAGCGGTGGAGCTCCAAGTCGTTTGTTCGGCAATGGAAGATCATATTACCTAAAACTATTATACAATCTAAATTTTAATTAAAACCAATGAAAAAAACTATCCTTTTAAAAGCAATCGCACTCCTTCTTATCATCAGTTCTTGTAGCGATGATGAAGGCGAAGACCTCATAGACTTTACAGTAAACTTTAGCAGTGAAACCGTTGGCACCACAGAAGAGGACACTTCAAAAGAGATTACCTTAAGTTTTTCGAGGCCTGCATCCGAGGCGGGGACCATCAACCTGACCTATACGGGTGCCAATGCCGAGTACGGAACCGATTTTACGACATTGCCCAATGGTGAATCGGGTACCATTGCTATCTCTGTGGCAGCAGGTGACCGAAATGCTTCGTTTACTTTCAACAAATTGTCCAATGCCATCGAGGGATCCTCAAAATCTGTAACGTTCTCCATAGAAAGCTTCGACCAAACCGACTGGTCACAAGGCTCTACAGCGTCCACTTTGGTAAGTTACACAGCCGTTGCCGCTACCAGTGGGGTCATCGATTCGGAAAACGGAGGCTCCAACATGCCCAACCAAGTCTATTTTGATTTTAGTTCCGCGACCCAGACCGCGGTTCAACGTGACACTTGGGAAATCGCATTCTTCAATGAAACGGAAAACCGCGTATTCTTGAATCCTGCCTTGGCCGTATCTGCTGTTGAAATCACAGGGGAAACCGACCTTTTGTCCATTACCGAGGCCAGCGACCTGCCCGCCCCAATGGAATTGAACGGATTAAATGCCATGTTCCAGCCAGAAGCCGTTACCGTGAGTACCGTATCCGAACTTTTGGAAGGTCTGCCCGTGAGCTATTACCAGTATGGAAATTTGGATGAAGGTATTTCCTTTACCGATAATGCCGAAGGAACTTTGGAAGGAACCGCCTTTTCGGAAGTGTCCACCACAGCGGAAGAAAATTACGTGTACATCGTTAGCTTGGGATTTGAAATACCAGGACCCGCTGAAGACGTGGGAAGCATTGAGACCACTGGTGACCCCAGAGGTTACATGAAGGTCAGGGTATTGAGCGATGGCAATAGTTACACCGTTCAATATGCAGATTTGGCCGAAACCGAGTCGTACAATGAAGTAACCGTTGCCAAAAATGATGCGTACAACCTTACCGCTTTTAGTTTGACCAACGGCGAAACCGTAAGCGTGGAGCCCACCAAAGAACAGTGGGACATCAACTTGAGCGGAGTATTCTCTTACTACGGAAGCTCCCAAGGTTTAGTGGCTGGACTAACCTATTCCGATTATGTACTGCACAATACTTTAGGAGGAACAGGGCTTTATCAAGTAACCATTGAAGAGGGAGTACCTACCTACGCCAACTTTGCAATGGCCGACGTAGATGAATCTTCCTTTGTTTACGATAACAGAGCCGTTGTTGGAAGTGGTTGGAGAGATGCCTTTAACGGTACGATCAATGAAAATGTGTACTACATACTTAAAGATGTGGACGGTAACTATTATAAGTTCGACTTTACCGCCTTCACCAGTGCCGAAGGGGAAAGAGGACATTACCAGTTTACCTACGAACGTTTATAACAATTCATTTATTCAGATGCTCATAACTCGACCCACCATACCTTTTGTTATCCCATCATCCTGAGTGGTTCGGTTTGAGTTAGTTTGTGTGAGGAGCGGGGCTTTTGGCCCCGCTTTTTTTATCCTCTTTTACGACACTAAAAAAATCGATAGCGTTAAGGCAAAACATCAAAAAGCGGTTACTTTATTCTAAAACACATCATAATGAAGGACGACATGGGAGTAATAGCAACAGATAACAGAAAAATACAATTGTTCTATAATGGCGATACCAATAAAGGACAACAAACATTTGCGTACCTTAAATCCAGCAATAAAGAGGTGCTGAACATAGACCTTTGCAAAACAAAGGTTACGGCTACCCAATGGGCAGAAATAGCCGAATTATTGAACAAGCCCATTAAGGGACTGATCAATACCGATCACGCCGATTTTATTAAAGAATATGGGGAAAACCCTGATTTACAACGCGAGGACGATTGGTTGAAGGTCTTGGAAAATAACCCCAAAGTGGTAACGCAGCCCATTATTGTAAATGGCGACAAAGCAATTCAAATTGATACACCTTCCGAGGTAGTGCCCTTTTTGGAAGAAGAAGAGGAAGAACAGGAAGGCTAGAGTTCCACTCCCCCTCCCACATGTTATAAACACACCATTAACACATATATGCCGCAAAACAAAAAATCACGCATTTTAAAAATTGGGGTCGGAATCGTTTTAGTATTGATTTTGGCCTCAGTTGCGGCACAATTGTTTTTCTCCAGCAAAGTAAAGACTATCCTGAATGAAAAGATCCCAAAAAAACTCAACTTCACCTATGGTGATATCAGCACTAATGTGTTTTCGGGGAAAATCAGTCTGACCCAAATTAGTGGCAACGACCCGGACAACTCCATGGATTTTAAGGCAGAATCCATTACCATATCAGGGCTGGAATATTGGCCTCTGCTTCAAAATGGGGACGTAACCATAGGTGAACTCGATTTGGTATCACCAAATATTGTGTATCGTCAAAAAGAGCGGGATACTACTTCGAAAAAGAAAACAGTAGGTCCTAAGAAAAAATATAAAGTAGAAAACTTTCGTATTAAAAACGGACGCTTTCAAATGCTGAACAAGGATGGCGACAGTACCACTACTGTTCGGGGAATTAACTTTGACCTATCCGATATCCATTTTGACGAAAACACGGCCAAAGAAAAAATTCCCTTTGCCTACGGGGGTTACAAATTGAACACCGAAAGAGGCTATTTCAACATGAGCCCCCTTGAATTTATTGAGTTCCAGAAAATGCAATTGACTCCGGACAGTGGCGGTTTTCAACAATTTGTACTGCGTACCAAGTACTCTAAGTCCGAACTCTCGCGAAGACTTGCCGTGGAGCACGATCATTATGATCTTACCATTGATACAATTGCACTGAAAAACTGGGATTTTGATATTGAAAAACAGCTCCCCTATTTCCATTTGGAAGAAATGCAGCTAAAGCATCCTGTTTTTTATGTCTATCGGGATAAGCTATTGCCGGACGATACCACGCACAAAAAAATGTACAACCAAGCGCTTAGAAACCTACCATTGGACCTTCAAGTGGATTCGGTCCAAATTTTAAATGGAAAAATAGGTTACGAAGAACGAGTTAAGGAAGATATAGAGCCCAACAATCTAATATTCACCAATATTGATGCTACCATTGGCAACCTGCACAGTCGTGGTCAGGGCAATATGGATATTGATATCAATGCCAAACTTATGGACAATGGTCCCTTTACCTTGGATTGGTCTTTTGACCCCCAAAGCAAGGCCAATAACTTTGTGGTAAAAGGTTCTCTGTCCAATTTCCAGTCCCAGAGCATTAATCCATTTTTAAAATCCAATTTAGGGGCAGAGGTCAAAGGCAACGTGCAACAACTCTATTTTACCATTAGCGGAAATGAACTCGAGTCCCAAGGCGATATGAAGATGAAATATGAGGATTTTGAATTCATTGTCCTAAAAAAAGACCGCCTGGGCGTAAACAAATTACTGACCGCAGTAGTAAACCTGTTTGCCAACAAGGGCGACAAGACCGATGAAGACGGTTTCCGATATGGAAATTTCAAAGTAAGTCGAAATCAAGATAAATCCTTCTTCAATTATTTATGGATCAACCTAAAGGAAGGCTTGGTGTCCACCATGACCGGCCGCGGTAAAAAACGTGACAAATAGGATGGCCAAAAAGAAAATATACAAACGGAAGCGGTACCTGGTCCCTTTGATCATTCTCATTTTGCTGATAGGTCTCCGGATTGCACTTCCCTACATTGTAAAAAACTATGTGAACAAGGTTTTGGCCGATATTCCCGGCCACTATGGCCATGTGGAGGATATTGACCTCTCTTTGATTACGGGCGCCTACACCATTCATCAACTGTATTTGAACAAGGTAAACGCGGGCTCCCAAATTCCCTTTCTCCATTTTGAAAAAACCAATATTTCCATAGAGTGGAGTTCCCTTTTAAAGGGAAAAGTGGTGAGCGAAATCAACATGACGCGCCCCGAGATGATTTATGTGTTCGAGGACCAACAAAAGGCAACGCCCGAAGATGCCGATGTGGAGGATTGGTCCAAGGCACTTACCGATTTGGTACCCATCGACATCAACAAGCTGGAAATACACAACGGCAAGGTTGCCTTTGTACAGTTGACAGCCGACCCCAACATTGACCTACATCTGGAAAACTTGGAGCTCTATGCAATCAACCTTCGCAATGTGGTCCGGAAAGAAGCGCGATTGCCCAGCAACCTATCTGCCGATGCGGTAAGTATTGGTGGTGGCGACCTGCATTTGGAAGGTCAAATGGATTTGGTAAAGCAGATTCCCGATATGGACCTTTCCCTGACGTTGGAGAATGCCAACGCCACATCCCTCAACGATTTTACGAACCACTACGCAGGACTCGATTTTGACAAGGGCAATTTTAACCTGTATAGCGAAATGGCCATAGCCGATGGCTACCTGAAAGGCTATATAAAACCCATTATCAAAGATGCCAAGCTCATTGGCAAGGAAGATGCCTTTTTGGAAATCCTGTGGGAAGGCTTTGTGGGCTTTTTTAAGTTTATCCTAAAAAACCACAAGGAAAATACGCTCGCCACCAAGGTGCCCATTGAGGGAGATCTAAAGAACGTTAAGACCAAAACATGGCCCACCGTGACCAACATCTTTAAAAATGCCTGGATCAAGGCGTTCAAAGGCATCATAGACGATGATATCGAGTTTAAAAATGTGCAGAAAAAGGCGAACGAGCAAAAAGAAGAAAAGTAAAAGCTTTACCCTTAACCCTTCAACCGTACATTCTTTACCTTTGCCATTCAACATCACACTTCGTAAGTATAGAAAATCATTAGTTTTTTTTTAAGGTCAAAAAATATATTCATTTCACTGATTATTAGTATCTTGAAAACAATTCCCCTTCCTTTATTTTCAAAAATAGACCTATAATACCTTACATAACGATGTCGGTACATTGCTAGTTCGTTCACCTTACTATCCAACTAAACGGTTGTTCTATGAAAGCAAAAAGAATGTTGACCTTCATTTTCTGGACAGTCATTATAGCTATTTCCGTTTATTTCTATTACTATAACGTCTTTGCCTATTTTTATGGTTATAGGAACGAACGATTTGGCACTACCCTGTTCACAAATCAAATTTGGTTCGTTGCCCACATGGTAGGAGCCACCTTCTCTCTCTTTTTGGGGCCGGTGCAGTTTTGGCCGTCCGTTCGTAAAAAATATATCCGCTATCACCGGATGGCCGGCAAACTATACATTGTTGGCTCGCTCATTGCCGGAATCTCAGCCTTACGACTTTCATTGATCAACGATTGCGCTGGATGCCGTTACCCTTTGTTTTTACTATCGGTTCTGTTTCTACTGACCACCGCGTGCGCTTGGATAGCCATTCGCAGGAAAAATATAGTCGCCCACCAACAATTTATGACCCGAAGCTATACCCTCGCCTTGGCTTTTGTTTTTGTTAGATTGTACCAAATACTGCCATTGGATTTTTTATATGGCCCAATCGATAATGCAGAAGTAGAAAGAACGGTTAATGAATGGATTTTCTCTTTTGTGCCCTTGATTATTGTTGAAATTGTGATGATATGGCTACCTAGCCTCAAAAAAACGAGAAGAGCAAACCAAAGGTAGAAAACCAATTCCCCCGTAACCCGTAACCCGTAACCCGTAACCCGTAACCCGTAACCCAAAAAATTGATAATTGTCAACTGTTTATTGCAAATTGCAGAAAACCCCTAGTTTTTTTAAGGTTCTCACCCAATGTTGTTTTGTAAACATTAGGTAATTTGCTAACAAAATCAATTCTCCCATACTTTACATAAACCTATTATGCGTTGGAAATAATAATCAAATTCATCCGCTCCATACTATTTTGGGTGTTTTTGAGAATCTTTTATGTCCGAATAACAAGATATCGATTAGAAAAAAGTAATATATTATGAATAATACTGTGATGATTACGGAGTGTCTAGCTGCATTTAAGGTTGATAATGAGATTACATTAAGTGATTCTGATGCTTTTGAATTATATACCCTCTACCTATTGAATAAAAAATCCAACCTTGGTGCAGAGGATTTATTAAACGCCGTTGTTGATGGAAGTAGTGATGGTGGTATTGATACTTTTTTAATTGCTGTTGATGAATTTGTGGTCAATTCAGAAGAGGATTTGGAGTCCATCAATATTTCTTCAGACTCTACATTGAAAGTTACAATAGGTCAATCAAAATTTAACAATCGATTTTCGGAAGAAGTAGTAAATAAATTCTTCATTTCTATGGATTCTGTATGGAACCTAGAATTAACTGAAGAACAACTGAGTGAGACATTTAATGAACAATTGGTTGAAAGAATCACATGGGTCAGAACCCTATGGAAAAAAGCCATTGTTAAAGGTGCACGAATAAATATTCATTTTTATTATGGCTGCATTTCAAATGAGATTAACGAAAGTGACGGCTTTCGGAGCAAAAAAGAGAAAGTTGTTGAACAGGCTACTGAAAAGGTACACCAGGCCTCCGTTTCTTTTGATTTATATAGCGCAGAAGAACTGTTAGCTTTACATAGCCAAAAAACGGAAGTTCACCTTGAACTTAAATTTAAAGAACAACCGAGTACTATTGATTACGGTGGTAATAATATTGGGTTTATTGGTGTTGTTAAATTACCTGATTATTATGATTTTATAACGGATGAAGAAGGAGTGATCAGAGAATCAATATTTGAAGAAAATGTCCGCCATTATCAAGGTGAAGTAGATGTTAATAAGAAAATTAATGAATCCTTGTCTAATGAATATGAAACAGATTTTTGGTGGCTCAACAATGGGATTACAATAATTGCTCAGGATGTACGTCCCATGGCCAAAACACTACAGGTTGATGGTGTACAAATTGTTAACGGTCTCCAGACATCTTATACAATTGGAAAAAATTATGAAAAAAACGATTCCGATACAAGATCTGTTTTAGTTAAAATTGTAAAAAGCACTGATAAAGAAACCATAGATAAAATTATTTCTGCAACCAATAGGCAAACTCCAGTAAATCCAGCATTGTTAAGAGCTACCGATGACATTCAAAGAAAATTGGAACTTTACTTTGAACAAAAAGGTTATTATTATGATCGGAGAAAAAACTTCTATAAAAACCAAGGAAAACCAATATCAAAGATATTTGCGATTCAATCTACAGCGCAATCCATTCATGCGATTCTTAATAGAAAGCCTAGTGAGTCAAGAGCGAAACCCACAACTTTAATTAAAACCACTGACAGCTATGAAACCATATTTCGACCAAATCAAAATTTTCAATCTTATTTAAATTGTTGTTTAGTGGTGAGGAGTGTTGAAACCAAAATCAAAAATTCGGAATTTACAAAATCTGAAAAAAGTTTAGTTAGAACTTTTACATATCATACGGCAAGAATTGCAGTATCGGAGATGACAGGAAAATCTCATCCAAATCAAAAAGAGCTTTCTGAATTGGATCTGTCAAATTTTACAGATGAACTTTTTAATACCTCGGTTGATATATTAAAAGAAACAATTTCGGAATTTGGTACTAACTCTGCAACAACAAGCCATTCTTCAATCTCGAAATCAGGTCCTTTTGAAGAATTAATAAATCAAAAAATGATAACCAGGTTTAGCGGTAATTAAAAGTGTTAATCTCTTTCCCTATTTGGATGTTTTCAAAGCACACTACCCACCACTTCAATCATCTTTACCACCCATAAGCCTAAAATAACATGCTTCAGCAACAGGCAAAAGATGTTCTCCCAAATAGGTAACTGGATACTCGGCAGCTTTATCCAAGCAACTACCATAGATTTCGGCAAAGTTTTCCATGTGCTCTGACGGCACTTGCATTAATTGGGCAACCAGCGACATCAAATCCAAAGTGTACAGTCCACCATCATCCAAACCTAAATTTCGTAAGGCTTCGGTGAGTTGGCTGTGTTTTAAATCTTGCTGTATCAGATGTATGATTTGGGACTTGTCAATCACAATAAAATTATTATAATACAACATAAATATATATCATATTATAATATTTTACAATACTTTTTTGTATTGTATTTTGCTATACTCTAAATAAACAGATTACAATACATTAAACATATATATTACAAAGTAATATGTTCCTGTATTGTTTTTTCTTATGAACAGAATCAAAGAGGTATTAAAACAACAGGGTAGAAGCCAAATGTGGCTTGCGGAGCAATTAGACAAAAGCTACGTAGTGGTCACCAATTATTGCAACAATAAAAAGCAGCCCAGTATTCCTATTTTACGACAAATCGCAAAGATTCTGGATGTGGACGTTCGGGAATTGTTGATGTCTACAAAGTCCTAATTAAAACACCTTCCCCACTGCTTCAATCGTCTTATCTAAATCAGCATAGCTAAGCGCATCGTTTAAAAAGTAACTTTCAAACGCAGAGGGCGGTAAGTACACACCGTTCTCCAACATGCCATGGAAGTATTTCTTAAAAGTATCGTTATTGCCTTTCGCCGAGCTGGTAAAGTCCACCACAGGTTCGTCCGTAAAGTGTACAGAGATCATACTGCCGTAGCGGTTAATTTGGTGTGTTACGACTTTTTTGGTCAGTACCGTGGCAATGCCCTTGTGCAAATACTCCGTTTTTTCGGCCAAGCTGGTAAAAATTTCAGGCTGGTTGTTCAGGGCGGTGAGCATGGCCAGTCCGGCACTCATGGCCAAGGGGTTTCCGCTTAAGGTGCCTGCTTGGTACACGGGTCCTTCGGGCGCCAAATGTGACATGATCTCGGCTCGGGCCGCAAACGCCCCAACGGGCAATCCGCCCCCGATTACTTTTCCGAACATTACAATATCGGCATCAATGCCCAAGGCTTCCTGTGCGCCTCCTTTACCGAGGCGAAAGCCGGTCATTACCTCATCAAACAATAACAAAATGCCTTCTTGAGTACAGATGTCGCGCAATCCTTGTATAAATTCATTCTTGGGGATAATACAGCCCATGTTTCCCGCTACGGGTTCCAAAATAATGGCGGCAATCTCGCCTTTATTGGCTTCCACCAAGGCTTTTACGCCTTCTAAATCATTGTAATCGGCCAATAAGGTGTCCTTGGCCGTGCCCTGCGTTACCCCAGGGCTATTGGGGCTACCAAAAGTTACGGCACCGCTTCCCGCTTGTATCAAAAAGGAGTCGGAGTGGCCATGGTAGCAACCTGCAAATTTGATGATCTTGTCCTTGCCCGTGTACCCGCGAGCGAGGCGCACTGCACTCATACAGGCTTCGGTACCACTGTTCACAAAACGGATTTTGTCAATGTTCGGCACCATGGACACCGCCAGTTTGGCAAGTTCCGTCTCAATTTCGGTGGGCGTTCCAAAGGAAGTTCCTTTTTTGGCCTTTTCGATTACCGCATTGATCACCGGCTCATACGCATGGCCCAAAATTAGCGGCCCCCACGAAGCAATGTAGTCGATAAGTTGGTTGCCGTCCTCATCGTACAGGTAAGCCCCTTTGGCCTCCTTGATAAAAATAGGGTCGCCCCCTACGGCTTTAAAAGCTCGTACTGGTGAGTTTACGCCTCCGGGAATGTATTTTTTGGCCTCTGCGAACAGGGCACTACTTCGTTGGTAGATCATATTTGTGTTGTGTCATTCCCGTGCGGACACAGGAATCTATTTTAGTATATTTTGTTCAGCGCCCTTCGACTCCGCTCAGGGCACAAATCCTATGTCAGTTCGAGCGCAGTCGAGAACCGCATCATCACATCTCGACTGCGCTCGATGTGACAAAACAAATCCGATTAGACTTGCGCTACGCAAAGGTAATGAGGATAAAACTTTTTGGGAAATGATTTTGTCTTGCACCTTCCGACTCAGCTCAGGGCACAAATCCTATGTCAGTTCGAGCGCAGTCGAGAACGACATGGTGTCAAAAATCCAGTTAAGCACCCCTCGACTTCGCTCGGGATGACAATTAAGCGTTCCGTACGAGACAAAAATACAAAGAAGGAAGTACGACGTAATATAATCCAACCATCCAGAGATCAAACCTTCCAAAAATCAAGTCCTTATTGCGAAACCCGAATATTCAGCACCTGTCCGATAGAAATAATATTATCGTTCAAGTTGTTGAGTCTACGAAGCTCATCCACCGAAATATCGTACCGCCTAGATATCGCATAGAGCGTATCGCCTTTTTCCACGGTGTGGGTGAATACATCGTACTGCTTGGGTTGGCGTACCGTGGACAGACCAGTTTCTACAACGGCCTCATCGTACTCGTGCAGGTCGTAGCGTTCAATAATGGCAATCAATTTTTCTGGATACTTTCGGTCGGTCGCGTAGCCAGCCTGTCTCAATCCGTGTGCCCATTTTTTATAATCATCTCTTCGATAATTGAACAAAAAGGCATAGCGGGAGCGGGTGGATAAAAATATACTATGATCTCGGAATGAGTACATAGGGTGGTTGTATTTTCTGAAACACTCCCCTTTGGCATCGTCATCATGAAAATCGAACTCGCCCTGCCAGCCTGTATGGCATTTAATACCAAAATGATTGTTGGTTTTTAGGGTCAATTCCCCGCGACCGGAGCCACTTTCCAAAATGCCCTGCGCCAACGTGATACTGGCAGGAATGCCAAAAGCACGCATCTCGTATTGGGCAATTTCGGCAAAATTGTCAATATAATCCTCGGTGTCAGAGATGGGGAAGCGTTCAAAGCGGCCGGTATCCTCTGGCATGGGAAAAAGGTCGAGGGTCTCTTCGGTATCAAGATCGTTCGTAGTTTTAGTCGTCGGTTTTTCCGTCTTTACCACAACGGGAGCACCTTTTTTTTGAGTCGACCTTCTTTTTTTGGCACCACAGCTAGAGAGCAAAAGAGCCACAATCAATACATATCCTATTCGCCTGATCATACGTCCAATAACGGTAAATTTTTCTTTTTCAGTATTTGGTTCATCCCCTTAATTCCCTGCAGACCACCCGTATGAATGGCCAAAATTCGGGTTTCAGGTGGATACACACCCTTTTTTACAAGGTCAAAAATACCAAAAAGCATTTTTCCCGTGTATATGGGGTCCAGGGGTATCCCTGTTTTACTTTTAAAGAGGTTGATGAAATCTATCAACTGTTGGTCCACTTTGGCATAACCTCCAAAATGATAGTCGGTTACCGGTCGCCAACGGTCGTTATGAACAAATGTACGAATCTCTTCGATTAAAAAATCACCCTTTAACGCAGGGAACCCCAAAACCGTTTGATGCGGTTGCGCGGCATTGATCAATCCTGCCAAGGTGCCCCCTGTTCCGGCAGCGCAGCAGATGTAATCGAACTTTTTATCCTCCTCCGTCAAGATTTCGGAACAACCTTTTACCGCCAAGGCATTCGTGCCCCCTTCGGGCAACATATAGACATCCCCAAATGTATCCGTTAACCGTTCAAAAGAAGCTGCTTCGTTTTTGAGCCGGTAATCGCTTCGGGACACAAAATGGAATTGCATGCCATGCTCGTGGGCCAGATTAAGGGTAGGATTATCCTGCCATTTACCTTTCAATTCCTCGCCGCGAATCACGCCAATGGTCTTTAACCCTTGTTTATGTCCAGCGTAGGCCGTAGCCGCAATGTGGTTGGAATATGCCCCACCAAAGGTGAGCAAAGTGTCTTTTCCTTGTTTTTTGGCTTCACGTAGATTGTATTTGAGCTTTCGGTATTTGTTACCAGAGATATGGGGATGAATGGTGTCCTCCCGTTTTAAATAGAGGTCGATGCCCTTTTCACGCAGAAGGGGCATATCAATATGATCATTGGTTATGTTCAATCCAGATAATTAACGGGTCAGGTACTGCAAAAATCCAAAAAATCTCCGTTTGGAAAGATACTGCATATCCTTTTCATTCGCATACGCCTCCCGTTCAAAACTGATGTTCTGGTAGGCACGATAACTATCCAGATAAAGTACTGTTCGAAAAAGCCATTCAGAAATATATAGGATATAAAACGGTAAAATCAACAGTTCGCGCTGTTGTTTTAGGTGGATGCGCTCATGGTTGATGAGCACCTCATCGGCCTTAAGGGAATCTTCCTTTAGGAATATGAACGGCCAAAGGGATAGGCCCACATAATTTTTATAGAAGAAATGTTTAAAGACTAATATCACCTGCTCGTTATCAATAGGTTCACAACAAATATAACTTCAAAAAAGCCCGAAAATTTGACCCGATTGAAAATAAGATTAACATTTTCGGTGAATAACCTTGTATTGAAAAGGTTAAAACTTTCGTCCTTTTCTTTTGAAAGCCTTACATTTAGATAGCAAAATCAGTGCCTTACATGAAAGAACGCATTCCCTTGGAAGAGGGTGATTATTACTTATCGGAACAAGGGTACCGGGTGTTTACCGAAAAATACCTCCTTAAACGCGGGTATTGCTGTGAGAGTGGCTGTCGACATTGCCCCTATGGATATAATTCAAAAACGAACACCCAAAATTAGTTTTTCGGCATAATATTTGTGGCTTAATTGATTACATCTCAAGAATTTAAAAAAAAATGTACTATGAAAAGATTACGACACTTAGCACTCATTGCCTTCTCCTTTGGCTTATTGGCTTCTTGCAGCTCTGTGAGGGTTGTCTCTGATTATGATCAAAAAGCCAACTTCAATACCTACAAAAGCTATGCTTTTTATAAAACAGGGATAGACAAGGCCCAAATCTCGGATTTGGACAAGAAAAGAATTTTGAGGGCGATCGAGGCTGAATTGGGTTCCCGCGGATTTGTGAAATCCGACAACCCAGATGTTTTGATCAGCATTTTTACCAAGGAACGCGAACGTGTCGATGTATACAACAACTACGGCTGGGGCTGGGGCGGTTTCTATAGTCCTTGGGCCTGGGGTCCCGGTTGGGGCTGGGGCTGGGGCGGCAACAATGTGAGCACCCGCACCGAAGGTTCTTTGTACATTGACGTTATCGATGCCAACAAAAAGGAATTGGTATGGCAAGGTCGTGGTGTAGGCACACTGAACAATACCTCGAATATTGAGAAAAAGGAACAACGCATCCAAGAATTTGTTGCGCAGATCCTTGAGGAGTATCCACCACAAATGACGGTGGCCTCCAACTAAAATACAGACCGCCCAATGGGCGGTTTTTTATTGCCCTTAACTTTCCTTAAGAGAATTTCCATTCTCTATTTCGTATCTTTAATTCGCACAAAAATTAATCTATGAGCTACGAATCCAATCCCATACTGGACAAACTTCCAAAGCACCTCAAGCAATTCATCAAACCACAGAATTATGAGGAGTACACTGCCATAAACCAAGCAGTTTGGCGGTATGTGATGCGGAAAAATGTGGATTACCTCAGCCAAGTAGCCCATACATCGTATGTGGATGGATTAAAAAAGACTGGGATTTCCATAGATCATATCCCGAACATGTACGGCATGAACCGTATCCTAAAGGAAATTGGATGGGCTGCGGTTGCCGTAGATGGTTTTATCCCGCCTTCTGCCTTTATGGAGTTCCAAGCATACAATGTTTTGGTGATTGCTTCGGACATTCGTCAGCTTGAAAATATTGAGTACACACCTGCACCGGACATTATTCATGAGGGAGCAGGACATGCTCCTATCATAGCCAATCCAGAATATGCAGAATACCTACGTAGGTTTGGGGAGATTGGTTGCAAGGCCATATCCAGCGCCAAGGATTACGAACTGTACAATGCGGTGCGGCATCTTTCTATCATTAAAGAAGCAAATGGCACCCCTCAAGATGAAATTGAGGAAGCGGAAAAACACATCGAGCATCTGCAGCAAAATATGGGCGAACCCAGTGAAATGGCACTTATTCGAAATCTACATTGGTGGACGGTGGAATATGGTTTGATAGGCACTGTGGACAACCCAAAAATTTATGGGGCGGGATTGCTTTCCTCCATTGGGGAAAGTGCGTGGTGCATGACGGACAAGGTGAAGAAGATTCCCTACTCCATTGAAGCGGCGCGTACCGAGTTTGACATCACCAAACCCCAACCCCAATTATTCGTAACCCCCGATTTTGCCTTTTTGAGTCAAGTCCTCGAAGATTTTGCCAATACCATGGCCGTTCGAACAGGCGGGTTATCCGGCATCAAAAAGTTGATTGGGTCCCAAGCGCTAGGAACCATCGAACTGAGCACTGGACTTCAAATCTCGGGAGAGTTCAGCAATGTCATTGAAAATGATGGCAAGCCCATTTACATTCAGACTACAGGAGGTACCGCACTGGCGTACCGCGAAAAAGAATTGGTGGGGCATAGCATTGCCCACCATAAGGATGGCTTCGGTTCCCCTATCGGTAAATTGAAAGGCATCAACATCGCCATCGAAGATATGGGGCCTCGTGACCTCAAAGCCTATAAAATTTATGAAGGGGAGCAAATTGTTCTTGAGTTTGAAGGCGGCATTAAAGTGGAAGGAACCATCATCACCGGAACTAGGAATTTGATGGGAAAAATCATTCTGATCACATTTGAGAATTGCACGGTTACCCATAACGACCAAGTGCTGTTCCAACCTGAATGGGGATTATACCATATGGCTGTGGGACAACACATTGTTTCGGCCTACAACGGCCCTGCTGACCTTAACAGTTTTGACCTGATTACGCATAAAGTAACCGGAAGCACCATCAAATCGAAAAAAGATGAAACGCGTGCACAACTTGAACTTCTTTACGAACAAATACGTCATTTTAGGGAAGGAAAGAACACTACCATTTCTAGAAACAAAGTATTCCAAGCATTAAAAAAGTATCATCCGAAAGATTGGCTATTGTCCGTGGAATTGTATGAATTGGCCAAGCAAGACAACAATCTGGAATTTCAACAAGAGATTTTGGACCACTTGGAACATATTAAACGGGACAATCCCAAAGTAGGCCATTTAATTGATGACGGCCTCCAATTGGTCGATGCGAACTTGGTAAGTTAAAACCCTAGTTTTTCAACATTTTCGGGAGTCGACTTCAGCTGGGGTACTGCTGCTTTGGTGACTGGGTAGAAAGTAATATTCAACTTTTCCCCATCACGTTCTAGGCCCAATTCTACTTCATGATCAATTTGTCCTTGCCAAACGCTACGAGAAAACACTTTGTCGCCTTCGCGCACACCGGCTTGCCATGCTTGGCTACCCTCGACTACGTTGGCAATTCCCTTTCTGTCCTCGGTAAATTCAAACCCAAGTTCATAAATATCGCTTTCCGGGCTGTATTCCAATTTGAGTTCATCAAACAGAGCCGCTAAATCTACTTTTTGACCTTCCTCGATATGTTTTTGGAAAACGGTTTCAAAATCATTGTCCCAAAACGTATCCATCACCCCAATAAAATAATCATGGGTCATTTTTTGATCCTTTTCAATGGCATCAGTATAAATCTGATGCATCACATCATCCAAACTTTTTGAGCCACTGCTGATCCGTTGTATTTTTTGATCTAGATAAAAAGCGAAAATAGCCCCACGCCAGTACGGCAATTTGGAGTACTCATAGTTGGTCCAGAAATTATCGTAATTGATCTCTACATTTGGTGCCTCTGCTACGGATGATGCGTACAAATCCCGAATGGTCCTGTTCAGTTCCTCTATAAAAAAAGTGCCATCCAATCCATTGATCTTGTTCTTTGCGATATTTTTGAACGTGTAATATTCGGTAAACCCTTCGCTGAACCAATATTGTTCCTCTTCGTTATCGTTCTTGATGGTGTGCCCAATCCAATTGTGCATCAATTCGTGGTTGAAGAGATATACCATTTGACCTATATCCGTGTGATCATTGTTCGAAACTGAAGTCGCAAACGAGTTGGTAAGCCCGGTTCCTTGAAAACTGCTTCCGTTCTCCTGTGGGAATGGCTGCATGGTTACCGTGAAATATTTCTGTGAGTGATCGTTCCAAAAATTACGTTGGTACGTGAGGGTCTCTTCCAAAACCTTAAAAACTTCTTCGTCCGTAAATGGAATCCATTCGCCCCTTGTGGCCAAACTGATTTTATTCCCTGCTATCTCACCATGGAATACCCTAAAATCGCCTCCGACAAAGATGGCACTACCGAACAATCCAATGTTTTGGCTTTTAAGCAACTGCACCTTTTCCTTGCTACCAAAACTGTTGTGGACGGTGTATTCTTCCGGCAAGAAAGTCCAATCAAGCAGAATATCCATAACATCACTATCCGAAGCATCCTCTGGAATCATGAACATATTATGCGAAAACAAATGGAAATAATCGTTGTTGATGATGGGACGGTAGATTTCCTTGGTAGTTATATCCCCATCGAAATCTTGTTTTAGATGATACTCAAAAACCAGCTTTTTCACATTTTTGGGATGCATCAGAACAATACGACTGCTATCTGCGTCCTTTTCCACGGCTCCCTCCACATTCAACAATTGCATTTTGCCCAACGAATTGTAGAGGCCTTCCTCGCCCCAAGCTTCATCGGGAAAAGATAAGGTTGTGGTCCCGTCCTTATCGGCGGCCAATGTCATTTTTATTTTAAGTTGCGGGATGCTGTCCACCGTTACGGAAGAAATTTCATAACTGATATCCGATTCGGGCTTTTGTTGACAGGAAAATAGAAAAGTGGATAAAAGGGCGGTTAGCAGTACTCTTTTAAACATGGTATTGATTGATTGATGTATCTTATAGACGCATCAAATCTAGAAATGTGACAGATTAATCCAAAAAAGTTTTCAACTGTTCCGAATTTTCAACCGGAGTATTGTTGTACACCAGGGTCCAACCCATGGTATTGGTCAGTACCAAGATTCGCGACAGTTCGCTCACCAAACGATTTTCTGCGTTAGATCTAAGTGAGGAAGCCTCTATTTTCTTCATCAATGATGCATTCACATTCCGTTTAATGGCATTATAATCATTGGCGTTGAACTGATTCAAATAATCCGCCGTTACATCGTAATATTCAAAATCGGGACTGATCTTGATTTCGGGCTCTGGAATTTGGGTAATGGTCAGCATCTTGTTCTCTTCGTCCACATCATAATTGATTCGCGACAGGTCATAGGCAATGGTCACATCGGCATTAACTACCACCAGTGCTTTTTTATGGGCAGTGATCAACGGACCGAACAGATCTTTAGAATCCTTGTAATTGTACACCTCTGCAAAATGCCCTTCGGTAACCACCAATTTGGATACATTCTTCAATTCCTGCTGAATGAGCATGGAACTCTCTTCTAATATGGTTTTTTGTTCGCGGTCATCGGCACAGGATCTATAGATCAAAACCGAGGCTAACGCTATAACCGCTCCTATTAATATTCTCTTCATTTATTCAAATTTCATAAAAGGAAACCTTTCTTGAAGATACGTAATTTTTGCTCGGAGCGATGTTTTGAACTTTTGATGGCCTTCGGAATCGGGGTTGAACGGACGGTGCGACAATCCTTTTTGAACGGCGTCCACCTTATCCATCACGGCATTTGATTTTGAAGAAATCCAGACCGATTTAAATTTTCCCCAAATGTAATCTACTGCTAACTGATTGGGGTGCACCATATCCGTACCATAAAAACGGTAATCACGAAGCTCGTCCATCATAATTTCATAGGATGGAAAGTAGTGCCGTTCTCTCGACTGCGCGCGAGATGACAAAACGGAGTGAACAGCAGTTATTAAATGAGCCTTGCTCCTTTGATTCTCCACAAAACCATCTTTGATATGACGAACAGGTGAAATCGTAAATATGATTTGCGCACTGGAATTCACTCTTTGAATCAAGCTTATTATGTTTTGAAGACTCAACTCAATTTCGGCTGCGCTCAATAACTTTTTAGTGAATTGCTTTTGCGGAACCTTATGGCAATTGGCAACCGTTTTACCTGATAAATTATGCTCGTACACCCAAGCGGTGCCCAAGGTGATGATGATATGGGATGCTGTCTCCAGACTTTCCTTGGTTTCCTTCAACTTTTGATTAAGCAGATGCAAGAAGGCTTCTGGATTATCTGAACGCAAATCGGAATGGGCATCAAAACAACGCCAAATCCCATCCTGTTCAAAAATTTCCGCTTGCTGATAATTTTCCCCTTTAAAGGCCCTTTGCACCAAATTCTCTATGGTCAACGGATGGAACAATATCCCAAAGGGATTTTGCAAGCGTTGAAACTGAAAGTAGTCCAGTTTTGCGCCTATATTTTCCACAAAACAAGACCCTAACAGCACCAACTTACTTTGATAATCGATGTGATTATCGCTGGGCGTTAAAGGTATCTTTGTTTGTAGTTCCATTTGATTTGCTAAAAATGTCAGTTCGAGCGCAGTCGAGAACAACATGACACCACATCTCGACTGCGCTCGATGTGACAAAGGAATTCTCAGAAAATTATTTCAAATATTCCCTCACCTTCTCTAGGGCTTCGGGGATTCCCGCAGGATTTTTACCCCCCGCTGTGGCGAAGAACGGTTGTCCACCTCCACCGCCTTGGATATATTTGCCCAGTTCACGGACAATGGTCCCGGCATTCAAATTCTTTTCAGCCACCAAATCCTTGGAGATATAACAAGACAATACAGCCTTACCATCATTTTCAGAAGCCATCAACAGGAAGAGCTTATCTACCTGACCGCCCATTTCAAAGGCAAGATCTTTAATGCCACCTGCATCCAAATCCACTTTTTTCGCCAAGAATTTGGCACCCCCCAAATCTTGCAATTCGGCTATCAACTCGTTTTTGAGTCCTTTGGCTTTGTCCTTCAATAATTGCTCCACCTGCTTTTTAAGGGCAGCATTCTCTTCCTGTAGACTAGCAACGGATTTTACCGGGTCTTGGGAGTTCTTCAATATATCCTTGATCTCGAAGAGCATTCGGTTATTGTTGAAGTAAAATTCTTTAACAGCATCAGACGTAATGGCTTCAATTCGTCGGATTCCAGCGGCAACAGCGCCTTCTGAAACAATTTTAAAGTGCCAAATATCAGCCGTGTTCTTTACATGGGTTCCTCCACAAAGCTCAATGGATTGCCCAAAGCGGATGGTCCGTACCGTATCACCATATTTTTCCCCGAAGAGCGCCATGGCACCTTGCTCTATAGCCTCTTGCATAGGAACATTCCGGCTTTCTTCCAAAGGAAGGTGTCCATCGATACGAGCATTCACGAAATTTTCCACTTCCCGAAGTTCTTCCGTGGTCAATTTGGAAAAGTGAGAGAAGTCAAAACGTAGATATTTGGAATGTACCGCGGAACCTTTCTGTTCTACGTGGGTACCCAAAATTTCCCGCAATGCCTGATGCAATAAGTGCGTAGCAGTATGGTTGCTCTCCGTTCTTCTGCGTTGTTTTTCGTCCACTACCGCCTTAAAGGTTCCTGAAACTTCTTTCGGTAACGATTTAGCAAAATGGACAATCTCGTTGTTCTCTCTCTTGGTGTCTACAATATAGGTTACATCGCCATTTGGAGCTTCCAGATAGCCCTTATCCCCTACCTGTCCACCTCCTTCGGCGTAGAAAGGGGTCAAATTGAACACCAATTGATACTGATCACCCTCTTTTTTACTGGTGACTTTACGATACTTGACCAATTTTACGTTGGCTTGCAAACTATCATAACCGATAAATTCCTGCTCGGCGTCGGTCATCACTATATGCCAATCGTCCTTGGATACTTCTGACGCCGCCCGGGAACGGTCCTTTTGTGCTTTCAATGCCTTTTCAAAGCCTTCTGTGTCCAGCTGATAGCCTTTCTCTTCCAAAATAAGTGCAGTCAAATCTATAGGAAAGCCGAAGGTATCGTATAGTTCAAAAGCCTTTTCACCTTCAATGGTTTTATCTGTTGATGATTTGATCACGGAATCCAATAACACCAAACCTTGCTCCAAAGTGCCCAAAAAAGAGCTTTCTTCCTCTTTGATGACGTTTTCAATCAGTTGGTGTTGCTCTTTCAATTCTGGAAATGCCTTGCCCATCTGTTCGCTCAACACCTTCACCAATCTGTAAATAAAAGGTTTGTTGGTATCCAAAAAGGTAAATCCATAACGAATGGCTCGGCGCAAAATCCTTCGGATTACGTAACCGGCACCAGTATTGCTCGGCAATTGCCCGTCAGCAATGGAAAATGCCACAGCCCGAACATGGTCCGAAATTACGCGAATGGCAATATCGGTCTGTTCATCCTTACCATATTTTTTCCCTGTGATGATTTCCACTTCTCGAATGAGTGGGGTAAACACATCGGTATCGTAATTGGATTGCTTGCCTTGAAGCACCATACAAAGGCGTTCAAAACCCATGCCTGTATCGATGTGCTTTTCGGGAAGTGGCTCCAAACTGCCGTTCGCCTTACGGTTGAACTGCATAAAAACCAAGTTCCAGATTTCCACCACTTGTGGATGGTCCTGGTTTACCAAGGAAGCGCCATCAACTTTAGCTTTTTCTTCTTTGGAGCGGATATCCACATGGATTTCCGAGCAGGGGCCGCAGGGACCTTGGTCGCCCATCTCCCAAAAGTTGTCCTTTTTGTTCCCTTTGATAATTCTGTTCTCAGGAACAATGGCCTTCCACAGATCATATGCTTCTTGATCGAGCGGGAGATTATCATCTTCGCTTCCTTCAAAAACAGAAACGTAAAGACTGTCCTTGTCAATTTTATAGACCTCAGTGAGCAATTCCCAAGCCCAAGCAATAGCTTCTTTTTTAAAATAATCCCCAATGCTCCAGTTTCCCAACATCTCGAACATGGTGTGGTGGTAGGTATCCTTCCCCACTTCTTCGAGATCGTTGTGCTTTCCGCTTACCCTTAAACATTTTTGGGTATCGGTAAGGCGTTTGCTCTTAGGAACGGAATTCCCCAAAAAGTACTCCTTGAACTGGTTCATACCGGCATTGGTGAACATCAAGGTTGGGTCGTCCTTCATCACCATGGGCGCAGATGGTACTATCTTGTGGTTCTTTTCTTTGAAAAAGTTTAAAAACTGGTTTCTAACTTCTTGGGATGTCATTGAATTCCTAGGGTTTTCTTAAATTTAACAGTTTAAGCAAAACAATTTTTATATTTGTTTGTTCTGATTAAAATGAGTGAGCAAAAATAGGATAAAATCCATTCATGTCTAAAGTAAAGTACTATTACGATCCGGATACCCTTTCGTACAGAAAGATCGAGCCGAAGAAGTCCAAAAGATACAGGAATATTTTCTTGTTCTTGCTGGGTTCCGCCCTATTCGGTTTCCTTGGACTCATTATTCTTTTGAATACGCGATGGGTCAATACCCCCAAAGAGCTTTCTCTTGAACGTGAGGTTCGCAATTATGAACTGCAATACGACATCCTTAACAGGAAAATGGACCAAATGGAGCAGGTGCTTTCCAATATTGAGGAAAGGGACAACAATATCTACCGTTTATATTTTGAGGCGAACCCGATACCCGAGGAACAACGAAGAGCTGGTTTTGGCGGTATCAATAGATATAAAGACCTTGAAGGTTTCAATAATTCAGAAATAATTATCGATGCTACCAAACGTTTGGACATCATCCAAAAAGAGATGGTGATCCAATCCAAATCCTTGGACGAAATTGCCAAATTGGCTGAGGAAAAAGAAAAACTTTTGGCTTCCATTCCGGCCATACAACCTGTAAGCAACGAAGACTTAACACGGATGGCATCTGGTTACGGTTGGCGTTCCGACCCATTTACCAAGGCACGTAAAATGCACTGGGGAATGGATTTTACAGCTCCCAGAGGTTCACCCATATATGCCACAGGTGACGGAAAAGTGGTTCGGGCCGACAATAGATCTTCCGGTTATGGAAAGCATGTACGTATTGATCATGGGTATGGGTACATTTCGTTGTACGGGCACATGAGTAAATACAATGTTACCGTTGGCCAAAAGGTGAAAAGGGGAGACCTTATCGGCTTTGTTGGCAGTACGGGACGTTCCCAGGCACCACACGTTCACTACGAAGTGTTCAAGGACGGAGAGCGAATCAACCCTATCAACTTCTACTATGGAAGTTTATCTGCCGAAGAGTTTGACAACATGCTCCGATTGGCCAACCAAGAGAACCAATCACTGGATTAATGCACATAGATCTGCCCGAAAAACGATATTACGGCATTGGCGAAGTGGCCAAAGCCTTTGGGGTGAACACCTCATTGATTCGTTTTTGGGAGAAGGAGTTTGATGTATTGCAACCTAAGAAAAATGCAAAGGGAAATCGCAAGTTCACGCCTCAGGATATCCAGAACCTTCAATTGATCTATCATTTGGTAAAGGAACGAGGATTCACTTTGGAAGGTGCCAAAACGCATTTGAAGGAAGAAAAACAAAAGACCCTTTCCAATTTTGAAGTAATTCAGAAGCTTCAAAAAGTAAAAGCAGAGCTTCTCAAGATAAAAGATCAACTGTAAACACTTTAACCAATAAAAAATGAAAAAAGGTATCATAGCCATTATTGTCCTTGGGATTTTAGGGGTAATCATTGTGGGTTGGTATGTAAGGACCAATAACAACCTCATCAACATGAAAGGACAGGCCACGAAACAATGGGCCAATGTGGAGAGTTCCTACCAACGTAGAAGCGATTTGATAGGCAACTTGGTCAAAACGGTCCAGGGCGCTGCCGATTTTGAGCGAGAGACGCTTTCAGATGTTATTGAGGCAAGAGCCAAAGCTACATCCACAAATATTGATGCAAACAATATTACACCAGAACAGTTGGCTGAGTTCCAACAGGCACAAACGGGTCTATCCTCAGCTTTATCCAGATTGTTGGTTACCGTTGAGCGTTATCCCGATTTGAAGGCCAGTCAAAACTTTTTGGAACTGCAATCACAATTGGAAGGCACCGAAAACAGAATCAATGTGGAACGAAACCGTTTTAACGACCTGGCCGGTGAGTACAACATCAAAATCCAACAAATTCCAACCAATATTGTTGCCAGTATCGGAAATTTCGATTCCATGCCATTGTTTAAATCTGATGCCGGTTCTGAAAACGCTCCCGATGTAAACTTCGAATTTGACTAAACCATGTCGCACGTAGAAGAGTTTTTAACTGCTGAAGAAGAAAGGGACATTGTAAATGCCATTGTTGAAGCCGAAAAAAATACTTCGGGTGAAATTCGTGTCCATATCGAGTCCACTTCAAAAATAGACCACTTTAGCAGGGCCCAACAGCTGTTCCACTTCCTTAAGATGGACAACACAAAAGAGGGTAACGGAGTTTTGCTATACGTAGCCGTTGACGATAGAAAGTTTGTCATTTATGGTGGTGAGGGAATTGACAGGGCCGTTCCCAAAGGATTTTGGGACAGCACTAAGGATGTAATCGCTTCCCATTTTAAAAAAAGAGATTTTAAACAAGGAATCGTCGAAGGTATTCTTATGGCCGGGAAAGAACTGCAGTCACATTTTCCATGGAACCACGACGACACCAATGAACTGAACGATGCAATATCCAAAGGCTAGTTTTTTACTGTTGTTTTTATGGGTTTCCCTGGCTTGGGGGCAATTTACCATACCTGAAAAACCACAGAAAGAAACAAGTGTATACGATTATGTGGGCCTATTGTCTCCTTCACAAAGTAATACCCTTGAGCAAAAATTAATCCGATATTCCGATAGTACCTCCACTCAAATTGTAGTGGCCATAATTAGCTCCACCCAAGGAGAGGACATAACTTATTTAGGTGCGCAATGGGGGCAAAAATGGGGCATTGGACAGGCTGACAAAGACAACGGAGTACTCATTCTTTTAGCTCGGGACGACCGTAGAATTGCCATTAATACCGGTTATGGTGTAGAAGGCAGCCTTACCGATTTACTCTCCAGACGCATTATCGAAACAGTGATCATCCCCGAATTTAAAAAAGGGGATTATTACAGCGGCCTTGATAAAGGTTCCGACGCCATTTTTAAAGTATTGACGGGAGAGTTTACCGAGGACCGCACTTTTGGTAGGGTCAAAAAATTCCCAATTGATGCACTTTTCCCTGTAATCATATTTTTTGTGATCGTTATTATTCTTTGGAGCCGAAAGAATAAAGGCGGAGGTGGCAATGATGGCCGTGGAGGTAGAGGCCCCAGTATCTGGGATATGATCATCTTGAGCAACATGGGCCGTAGTTCCGGCTCTTCCGGCGGATTTGGCAGCGGAGGAGGTTTTAGCGGCGGTGGTTTTGGTGGAGGCTTCGGAGGAGGCGGATTTGGCGGAGGTGGTGCCTCTGGAGGATGGTAGCCCAACTTCCATTTTACAACCTCCTAAACCTTCCACCTTTTTGTTGTGGTGCCCCACTGCCACCAAATGAGTCGAATTTTATGGTCAAACTGCCCATGAAATATCTTCTAAGTGCCGTGCCCTGAAAATCCTGTATAAAATCCTGTCCCGTTGTTCTTCTGGTATTTATATTTTGATTGAGCAAATCATAGGCCAGCACCTTTAAAGTCGCCTTCTTTTTGAACATTTGTACGCCCAGGCTCATGTTCCAGAAAATCGCATCCTTATCAAACCCAGCTCCAAGGTTACCATTGTAACTATAGGTAATATCATTCCCCCAGACCAAGTTTTCCGGCCAATAAGAAGTAAGTTTAAAAGATAGATTGTGGGTCGTAAAATCAACGTCTTCCACATTGTCCAAATTATATCGCGTCGCATTTACGGCCAAAGTGTACTCGGGTTCAACTTCCAACATTTCCTTATAGTTGAACAATAGTCCCGCACTGGGCCTTATCGCAAAAGAATTCGATTCCAACTGTGCCCCATTAGTGAATCCTACTTGCTTGTTAATGCTCGCATTGGGCCTTAGGGTAAATTTTAAAGTATAGAGGCTATCCTTTTTAATCTGTTTTGAGTAATTGATTCCCATTGCACCATTATAATTGCCTTTTACATTTTGGTAAGTCGTCGTCCTGATGAAGTCTTCATCCGTTGTGGTGCTCGATACTATCCTATCCTCATCTATTCCCAAATTGGCCCAAAAGAAAATTCCGGTTCTCTCTCTCCAATTGTAGTTATTGAAATTCAAATAAAAGTTATGATTAATTTGCGGGTCCAAGTTGGGGTTACCTTGAATAATGTTCAACGGATTGCTCACATTGGGCACAGGTTGCATTTGATTTATGGATGGTACCTGCAATTGGGAACGATAGTTAAAACTCATCCGTTTGTTATTTCCCAAATCGTAATTGGCGTAAGAACTTAAAAGCAAGTTGCTATAGTCCTTGGAGAACGATGTTCCCTGTATAAAGTCCTCGTTTTGCAACCTATTGCTCTCCAAACGTGCCCTAAGGTTAAACCTCAACTTTTTACCATTGGAACCTATTCCGACCTCCGGTACGTGTTTGTTGACATTAAAATCAAAATCGGAACTTAGGTCCATGTTGTAAACATATTGACCTGTGAGCTCATCAAAATCTGAGACCGTTCTTTGGTTCTGCTGCTCGTTTTTCTCATAACTATATCTAAAATCCAAATACAGTTCTTTGTTAAGCGGCTGTCTGTAGGAACCTCCCAACTCATAATTATCATTGGAGTTATCCACCAAAGTTCTTTGGTCCAAAAGTACTTGGCTCGGGTCGTCCCCATAAATATTTCTTTCTGAATTGAGCAAGGTTTCGGAATCGCTCACCCGATTATCATTGTTAAAATAGACACGGACATATTTGCCCAAGGAATCCAAACGTTTCATAATCTCCAACCTATTGCCAAAATTTCTCTGGAAACCATCGGTAACCTGTAAAGATGAATTATCGTTGATCAAATTACCATCTTCATCAGTAGAAACGGTATTCTCTAGATTCGACGAATTGGTGTTGTTTACACTAAAATTAGGTTGTATGGTTATCCTTGTGGTCTTGTCCACATCAAACTCCAAATTGGCCGCAGCTTGGTTAGATATGGTCCCGCCCACAAAACTGCTCTCTGTATCGGTAAAAAAACTTCCATCGGGTAATATATTCTCCCTAGATGTCCGCTCATCATTGTATGAATCGCTATAGGCATAAAAATAGTTTCCGTCTACTTTATATTTCCCTTTATCCTGATTGGCATAACTCCCCCCTATGGTAGAAGAAGTAACAATGCCTTCGCCAAAACCGAAGGACATGTTTCCTATGGAAAAGGAACCATTTCTATTAAAATTGACACCCCCTCCTCTTGAATTACCTACCATTTCATAGATTTCATCAAACGAAAAACCGGGATTGTTTATGTTATTGCTACTGCCCAGAACACTTATGCGTTCCGTATCGTTAAAATAATTGAGAAGGCCGTTTGCCTGATACCTATCATCCGTGCCATAACCACCGGACAACCTGCCCATATAGCCTTTGTTCTTATCCTCTTTTAAAGTAAGGTTGATTGTTTTGGTCTCTCCGTTGCCAGACTCACCGATAAATTCCTGTTCCTTGGTCTTGGTATCCGTAATCTGTATTTTACTGATTACATCCTTGGATAAAGATTTTGTAGCCACTTTGGGGTCGGTACTAAAAAACACCTGACCGTTTACAAGCACTTGGTTCACCTCTTTTCCATTCACCGTAATGGTCCCATCGCTGGCCACTTCCACACCCGGTAGCTTTTTCAGCACATCCTCTACGGTGGCATCCGGTCTGGTTTTAAACGAATCTGCATTAAATTCAAGTGTATCCTTCTTCACTGTAATCGGTACGCGCTCACCCACCAAATCAATACCGTCCAATTCCTGTACCCGCTCCTCCATTTTGATCGTCCCGATCTCCATCAAAGGCTCCAATGTCACTTCTCGGGTTTGAGGAGCAAAACCATTGCTGGAAAATGCCAATCTCGCTTTTTTATAAGCCGTTTTTCCCTCTAAGGCAAAGATTCCTTCTGAATTGGTTATTGTGTAGGTAATTAAAGTACTATCCCTTAATGTTTCCGCATAAATAGTGGCAGCCTCAATTGGAGAGCCCGTAGCGGCATCCACGATTTTACCTTTTACCAAAAAGTCTTGGGCGTGAACGGAGGAGAATGAAAAGCATACTAAAATTAGAACGTAGTGAATGTAGTTTTTTGTCAATTTGAAAGTGTCTTGTTTGGTTACTTGTGTGTTTAGACTGCTAAATATCGGTTTGGTAAATTAAGTGAGGGCACTTTTAACGAAACTTTGAGAAAATTCCCATAAAATTTAGACTTTGCCTTCATACGTGAACTCAAAAGCACCATCCGTAAACTTATGCCCTGCTGCTTTTCAATTTTAAGTATCTTGCTTTCAGATTAACTTTTGAATAAAAAACACTGATCTTATCATGTCTCAATCCTACAAAACCATTCTTTTTGCCCTACTTATTCTAGCTGCATCTTGTAAAAAAAAGAGTAGCTCCGAAACAGATAATCTTTTCAAATTCAAGGATTATATCAGTTATCACACCAACGGAAATCAAAGCATCTCTACCCCTATCTCCATTGCGTTGGCCCAGCAATTGGATCAGTTTGAACTGACACAAGAACTTCCCAAAGAATATGTGGAGATTTCGCCTAAAATTGATGGCAAACTCATTATTGAAAATGGAAGGGAAATCACCTTTCAACCCACAGAATATTTACAACCAAATACGGAATACACCGTTAGCCTGAAGCTCAACAAACTCTTCGAGGATATAAAAAGTGAGTTTAAAACCTACACATTTAGTTTTAAGACCATTGCCCCTAATTTCAGAATCAATCTAGGGGATTTACAATCCTACAGCAAAGATTGGCAATATCTCACGGGCACCTTGGATGCTTCGGATGTTTTGGATGCGTCAAAAATAAAAACAGTACTTTCTATAAAACAGGGTGATAAAACCGTTCCTGTAAAATGGGATAACACTTCGGACAACGCACAATATTATAGTTTTAAGATTGATAGCATTTCTAGAAAAACGGACGATAGTGAACTTATCATCAATTGGACAGGCGATGCATTCAACATTGATAATAAGGGCTCGGAAAATTATACGATTCCCGGTAAGAACAAATTTGTGATTATTGACGCCAGAACTACTTCATCACCCAATGCGGTGCTTACCCTAAACTTCTCCGAACCCTTAAAACAAGACCAAAACCTAAATGGTTTGGTGACCATTGAAAATGCGGAAAGCCTCCGCTACGAAATCAACGGAAACGTTTTGAACGTCTACCCTTCCAATCGCATTTTAGGTGAAGTGCGTGTCAATGCCTTTCAAGGTATCAAAAGTGAATATGGCTTTACCTTGAAAAATGATTTTTCTGAACTGGTCTCTTTTGAGCAGCTCAAACCTGCAGTGCGATTGATTTCCAAAGGAACTATTCTCCCCAATGCTTCTTCGACGCCGATTTATTTTGAAACCGTCAACCTTGCTGCCGTCGAAGTTCGCGTAATTCAAGTATATCAAGACAATATGCTTCAGTATCTTCAAAATTATGACCTTACTGAAAGCTATAGTCCCGATTTTAGACCCGTTGGGCGCAGGGTAGCCTACAAAGTGATTCCGCTCACAAAAGACGGCAACCAAAATTCCAGCTATTGGCAGGCCCACGGTCTCGATTTGTCGGAGTTGATAAAAATAAATCCAGGTTCGCTATATCGAGTGGAGTTTAGTTTCAAAAAAGAACACACCACTTATGATTGTGGGAATAGTGCCGAAACCGAGGAATCCACCACCGAATATGCTTTGGAGCAAAGCTCCGATGAAGCATCAGAAGAAGAGCGCTATTGGAACAACGAAATCTACAACTATAGAAATTATGATTACAATTGGGAAGAGCGGGACAATCCTTGCCACTCTGCATACTACAACTACGAAAGAATAGCAGCTACCAACTTGTTGGGCAGCGATTTAGGGCTTATCGTTAAAAAAGGAAGCAATCGCTCCCATCATTTTGCAGTGACCAATCTGCTCACCACCCAACCCGTAGCTGGCGCAAAAATAAAGCTCTACAATTACCAACAACAATACATCGGCGAGGTTACGACCGATGCTCAAGGACTTTCAGTTTACGACAGCGATAAGGGCATTGCCTTTGCCGTGGCCGAACACAACAATAATTTTGCCTATGCCAAACTTGCCGATGGAAATGCATTGTCCCTCAGTAAGTTTGATGTGTCCGGAGAAGAGCTACAAAAAGGGCTGCAAGGCTATTTATATACCGAAAGAGGCGTGCACAGACCGGGCGACATCATCCATTTGACATTTGTATTGGATGATAATGCAAATCCCCTGCCCAAAGGGCATCCCGTAGCTTTGGAAGTCAGTGATGCACGCGGTAAACTGGTGCAACGCCATGTTTTAAAAGAAGGAAGTATTCCTGTTGCTGATGGCTTATACGCCAAAAAAGAAAAGAATTTTTACTACTTCCCCATTCCAACAGAAGCTACCGCCCCTACCGGAAACTGGTCTGCCAAAGTGATTGTGGGAGGGGCACAGTTCAGTAAAACCCTGAAAGTGGCAACCGTAAAACCCAATCGATTAAAAGTGGATTTTGCTTTTGATGATGAAGTACTGGAGGCCAATTCCATCAACAGGGGAAAAGCCGAAGTAAAATGGCTGCACGGTGCTCCTGCACGCAATCTTAAAATAGACATCAATGCCACCTTGAGCGAGACGTCCACGGCCTTTCCAAAATATAAAGATTATGTTTTCCAAGATCCTGTTCGAACTTTTAATCAGACTGAATTGCAGTGGATCTCATCAAATTTGGATGCCAATGGTGTACTCAACATCAACAAAAAAATAGATGTGAACGGCAATGCACCGGGTATGTTACAGGCAACTTTTACAACAAAAGTCTTTGAAGGAGGCGGGGACTTTTCCATAGATGTGTTCTCCAAAAATTTGGCACCTTTTTCCAACTTTGTGGGACTCCGCTCACCAGAAGCAAAACAATATGATTCTTTCTTAACGGATGACAAAAATACATTTGATGTGGTTACCGTCGATGCGCAAGGAAATCCATCGGGCAATCGAAAATTAAAAGTACAAGTGTTCAAAATTGAATGGCGCTGGTGGTGGAACCGCGGTTACGATAACCTGTCACGCTACGAAAATGCCACCGTGCATCGACCGTTCAAAGAAATGGAAGTGACCACGGGAAGCGATGGAAAGGCCAATTTCAATATCAATATTCCCGATGAGCAAGGTGGACGTTACCTCATCCGTGTGATGGACGAAGTTTCGGGTCATGCAACAGGGCGTACCGCCTATTTTTATCGCAATTGGTGGCGCAGACCGGGATCCGCGGATGCCGAAAGCTCAAAAATTTTGATTTTCTCTACCGACAAGGAAAAATATACCCTTGGGGAAGAAGCAACAGTAACGTTCCCATCGGACAAAGGCAGTCGTGCTTTGGTCAGCATCGAAAACGGTACCGAAGTACTCTCCCAACAATGGATAGAAACTTCTGCCAAAGAAACTCAGGCCACCATTCCGATTACCACGGAAATGGCACCGAATGCCTACGTGAACATTTCCTTGTTGCAACCGCATAGTCAGGTTAAAAATGACTTACCAATTCGTTTGTACGGTGTCGTTCCGCTCATGGTGGAAAATCCGGCCACATTCTTGGAGCCAAAAATCAGTATGCCCGATGTACTGCAACCAGAAACATCATATAAGGTCACGGTATCCGAAGCCAACAAGAAACCAATGACCTATTCGTTGGCTGTGGTAGATGATGGCCTTTTAGACTTGACACGCTTTACCACTCCCGACATCCATAGTGCTTTCTATGCCAGACAAGCCTTGGGCGTTAAGACCTTCGACATTTTCGACGATGTGATGGGAGCCTACTCCGTGAGCGTGGACAACATCTATGCCATTGGTGGTGGTGGCATTGGAGCTGGCGCCAAAAACCGAAAGGCACAACGCTTTAAACCCGTCGTTACCTATTTGGGTCCGTTTACCTTGAAGGCAGGTGAAAAAGCATCACACACCATCGATATGCCAAACTATGTGGGTTCTGTCCGGACTATGGTAGTTGCTGGCAACCCGAACAGTGCTTACGGCAATGCCGAGAAAACAACCCCAGTACGCAAACCTTTGATGGTATTGACCTCCATTCCTCGAAAATTATCACCCGGAGAGACCGTGACCATACCCGTAACGGTTTTTGCCATGGAGCCTAAAGTAAAAAACGTGAAAATCAATATTGATGCGGGAAAAGCATTGGAGCCCATCAACGGCACTTCCAAAAACATTACTTTCAATGCTGTTGGGGAGCAAATTGTCAATTTTGATTTTAAAGTTAATCCAACATCATCATTTCAAACCATAAAGGTTACGGCTACGGGCGCCGGGGAAAGCGCATCCAACGAGACTGAAATTGATGTGGAAAATCCAAATCCGGTAACTACCAAAAGTGAATTGTACACACTCGACCCCAATGGGTCACAGACCATCTCAATGGAAACTTTTGGCACATCGGGCACTAATGAAGCATTCATAGAATTCTCGACCTTTCCACCAATGGATTTCTCCAAACGGATGGATTACCTACTACGCTACCCTCACGGATGCGTGGAACAAACCACTTCTGCGGTCTTCCCTCAATTATTCTTGGCAGATGTATTGGATATCACTTTTGATAAAAAGAAGGAAATCGAGAAAAACATCAAAGCCGCTATTGGCCGACTTGGGGATTTCCAAGTTCCCAATGGCGGACTGAGCTACTGGCCGGGTTACGGCAATGCCGATGATTGGGGAACCTCCTACGCAGGACATTTTATGTTGGAAGCCAAAAAAGAAGGATACCAACTTCCTTTGACATTCTTGAGCAACTGGCTGAAATACCAAAAGAATGCCGCACGCCAATGGAGCAACCAGAGCACCTATTACAATGACGATGTATCACAAGCCTACCGTTTGTACACTTTGGCCTTGGCCCAACAACCCGAGCTGGCCGCAATGAACCGTTTACGGGAAACCACAAACCTCAGCAACGAGGCCAAATGGAGATTAGCTGCCGCTTATGCCTTGGTCGGTAAAAAAGAGGTTGCAGAAGCCATAGCGAAGAAGGCGAACATCAACTTTACTCCTAACAATTACAACTACAGAACCTATGGTTCCGTATTCCGAAACCGTGCCATGGCATTGGAAACCATGGTCATATTGGGCGACTCGCAACAAAGGGAACTGGCCGTTTCCTTGGCCAAAAATTTATCATCACAGCAATGGTACAGTACCCAAGAAACTGCATTTGCACTCTTGGCCATGTCCAAAATGGTGATGAAGAACGGAGGTAGGTCCATCGACCTTACTTTCACCAATAATGGAAAAGGTATTAATGTCAAAACTGATAGGGCCATAGCACAACGGGAACTTTCTGTCACTTCTTTTAAAGAAGATATCGAGGTGAAAAATAATCAAGGAAACATCATTTACGCTACCCTTACCCAAACTGGAAAATTACCTGTGGGAGAGGAATTGGCACAACAGCAAAACTTGAGATTATCGGTCAACTATGTGGAGCCGCTCGGCAATTCCGTCAATGTGGGCGAGCTACGACAGGGAACAGAGTTTGAGGCAAAAGTGACCATTTTCAACAGTTCCGATGATTATATTGACAATGTGGCCCTGACCCATATCGTACCCAGCGGATGGGAAATTGTGGACACCTCTTTTGTAAGCGAAGACAATGAAAATGCATCCAAAGCGGATTATGTGGATACACGGGACGACCGAACGCATCTATATTTTGATTTGGACGCTAAAAAATCAAAAGTCTTTACCATCAAATTGAATGCATCGTTCTTGGGCGATTATTATTTGCCCGGTGCCCAAGCTGAAGCGATGTACGACAACAACTACCAAGCCCGAAACAAAGGACAATGGGTCAAAATAGTTCAGTAATGTTGAATGAGTGAATTTTTATCGCCAGTAAAAAGAATCCTAATCAACCATAAAATCAAGTTAGGTGTATTTTTCATCATTTTGATTTTATGGTTGTTTTGCCTGCCCAAAAATCTGTTCGAAAACCCAACATCAACGGTTGTGGACAGTTCCGAAGGATCCCTCATCGGAGCACGTATTGCAGATGATGGTCAATGGCGATTTCCCCAAATTGATTCGGTTCCCGAACGCTTCGAGCAGAGTATTCTACTTTTTGAGGACGAGTATTTTTACCAGCATCCCGGGTTTAACCCAATTTCAATCATAAAAGCTATCGGGCATAATCTCACCAAAGAAACTAGAAGGGGAGGCAGTACCATCACGCAACAAGTAATTCGCTTGAGCAGAAAAAATCAAAGCCGGACCTACTGGGAAAAGCTCATTGAAGTGTTTATGGCCACTCGTTTAGAGTTGCGCTACTCCAAGGAAGAAATTTTAAAGCTATACGCCTCCCACACCCCCTACGGAGGCAATGTTGTGGGTTTGGAAACCGCAGCTTGGCGCTATTTTGGCATTCCCGCTCACGAACTAAGTTGGGGACAATCCGCCGCCTTGGCCGTTTTGCCCAATGCCCCTGCCCTGATTTTCCCCGGTAGAAACGAACAGGCCTTTCTGGATAAACGAAACCGATTATTGAAAAAATTATGGGAGAAAGAAATCATTGATGAGACTACCTACGAATTGGCCATAGCCGAACCATTGCCACAAAAACCTTTTCCATTGCCCGATGTGGCACCGCATCTTACCGAGCGCATCCGAAACGAACATCCGGGTCAGCGTGTGACCACTTCTATTCAACGACCCTTGCAACAACGATTAAATCTCTTGGCAGAACGACATTATCGGCAATTGCAAAGCAATGAAATCCATAATCTGGCCATTCTGGTGCTCGATGTGGAAACCCGAAAAGTACTTGGATATGTGGGCAATTCCCCTTCGGATGAGAAACATGCCAATTACGTGGACATCATCACCAAAAAAAGAAGCACGGGCAGCACGTTAAAGCCTTTTTTATTTGCTTCACTCTTGGACGAAGGTCAATTGCTGCCCCATAGCTTAGTAGAAGATGTTCCAACGGTAATCAACGGGTACCATCCTCAAAATTTTGACCTCAAACATGTTGGTGTGGTTCCTGCAAGCAAAGCCTTATCGCGTTCGCTTAACGTGCCCGCCGTCCGTTTGTTACGTGAATATGGACTTCAAAAGTTTTACAACAAGCTCCACAAAATGAAGATGGAATCTTTGGACAAACCTTCATCCTATTACGGCCTATCCTTGATTTTAGGCGGTGCCGAAAGCTCCCTTTGGGAAGTGACCTCTACCTATGCCTCCATGGCTTCCAGTCTAAATTATTTTTTGACCCATTCCAGCACTTACAGAAACAACGAATTTGCACAAGCTACGTATTTACAAAACGAAGGGAAGAACTTCGGTAACGAACAATTTGACCCTTTGGTTTTTGGCGCGGGAGCCATATACAGCACATTTCAGTCGATGTATGAGGTCAACCGACCCGAAGGTGACGAAAATTGGCAGTTTTTTGATTCCTCCCAACCCATTGCATGGAAAACCGGAACCAGTTTCGGGTTTAAGGATGCCTGGGCCGTTGGGGTTACGCCAAAATATGCCATTGGGGTTTGGGCAGGCAATGCCGATGGTGAGGGAAGACCGGGGCTTACGGGCATCACTGCTGCCGCACCCTTGCTTTTTGATGTATTGGATGCACTACCACAAAGCGGTTGGTTCCAAGAACCTTTTGATGACCTTGTGGAGCTGGAGGTTTGTGCCCAAAGTGGATTTCGCGCTTCGGTATATTGTGATGAAGTCAAGAAACAATGGGTACCCGCACATGGAACGCGAAGTGGTCCGTGCCCATACCATCAGCAAGTGTTTCTGGATGCTTCGGAACAGTATAGGGTAAACTCCGAGTGCTATCCTTTGGAAGATATGGTCGCCAAAAATTGGTTGGTGCTCCCTCCTATTTTAGAATACTATTATGCATCTTCCAATCCAAATTATAAGCCTTTGCCCCCTTATTTGGAAGGCTGTTCATCTTTGGAAAACAATTTGATGGAATTTATCTACCCCAAAAAAAACGAAGCCGTGCTGCTCCCGAAGGATTTGGGCGAAAAAAGTATGGAAATCATTCTAAAACTGGCCCATCAACAATCCAACGCCATTATTTATTGGTATTTGGATGAGTTATTCATCGGCAAGACGGAAAATTTCCATGAACTGATTTTACCCATTGAAGACGGTGAGTATATGCTCACGGCCGTGGACAATCAGGGCAATCGAATTCAACAAGTGGTGAAAGTGCGTTCCGCTTCGGGAGAATAATTATTTCTTCCTCATAAAAATGGTCATAGGCACACCGGTAAAATCAAAATTCTCCCTGATCTTGTTCTCCAAAAATCGTTTGTAGGGATCCTTTACATATTGTGGCAAGTTGCAGAAAAAGGCAAATTGCGGATATGGTGTGGGCAATTGCGTGCAGAATTTGATTTTAACGTACTTCCCCTTGGTTGCCGGAGGTGGCGTTTTTTCAATAATGGGAAGCATGATATCGTTCAACTTACGTGTTGGAATTTTTTTGGAACGGTTTTTATAAACATCCACCGCAGTTTCAATGGCCTTGTAGATACGTTGTTTGTTCAACACGGAAATAAACAGAATCGGAACATCTTCAAAAGGTGATACTATTTCGTGAATGGCCTTTGTATATTCCTTTACGCTATTGGTCTCTTTTTCAACCAGGTCCCATTTGTTTACCAAGATGACGATACCTTTGTTGTTACGCTGGGCGAGCCAAAAAATGTTCTGTACCTGTCCATCAAAACCCCTTGTGGCATCCATCATCAAAATACATACATCACAGTATTCGATGGCCCTTACGGAACGCATAACGGAATAAAACTCCAGGTCTTCCTTTACTTTGGATTTTCTTCGGATACCGGCAGTGTCCACCAAATTAAACTCAAATCCAAAACGATTGTATTTGGTATCGATACTATCGCGGGTAGTACCGGCAATGTCGGTGACAATGTATCTATCCTCACCTATCAACGCATTGATAAAAGAAGATTTCCCTGCATTGGGTCTTCCCACTACCGCAAAGCGAGGGAGTTCGCTTTCTTCTTCCTTTTCATCGGGCAATACCTCAACAAGTGCATCCAATAATTCTCCGGTACCACTACCGTTGATACTAGAAAGGGTATAATATTCACCCAATCCCAAAGAATAGAACTCTACGGCATCGGCCATACGTTGCGTATTGTCCACCTTATTTACGGCCAAAAATGTGGGTTTGTCCACCCTGCGAAGGAGCTTGGCCACATCTTCATCCATTCCGGTTACACCCGACTCCACGTCCACCATAAAAATGATGGCATCGGCCTCATCAATGGCCAACTCTACTTGTTTATCGATTTCCTTTTCGAAAACATCGTCGCTACCCAAGACGTAACCACCTGTATCGATAACGGAAAACTCTTTGCCGTTCCAGTCACTTTTACCGTAATGACGGTCACGTGTTACACCACTTACGGCATCCACAATCGCCTCACGGCGTTGAATAAGTCGGTTGAAAAAAGTGGACTTCCCAACATTGGGTCTTCCTACAATGGCTACGATAGCTCCCATCAGGTTTAATTTTTGGCAAAAGTACCATTTATTATGAAGAAAAAATGATACCTTTTTTCATCATTTTCAAATGATTATGAGCGACTTGACCAACGAGATAGTTTTACGGCCCCGTTTTCGCGTGTCCCTAAGAGCAAATTTAGAACAATTGGAGTCCATTTTTGATTCGGCTTCGGCTGATTCCTTATTGATCAAAAGACTGGATGAACATATTTTTGTCAAGTTCAGAAAGGCGGAAACTACCTTTTGGACACCCCAACTTCATTTGGAACTATCTTCTTTTGAAGAAGGCGTGAGCAATATTCGTGGCGTCTTTGGCCCCAATCCCACGCTTTGGACCTTTTTTATGTTCCTCCATTTTGGTGTGGGCACCATTTTTATCATCATGGGAATTTTTGCCTATTCCAATTACTCTTTAGGCAAGGATGTTACCTTCTGGTTGGTGGGCATGTTCTCTTTAGTGATGATTTGGTTCGCACTTTACGCTTTTGGCCGTTTGGGAAAATCGAAAGGAAAAGACCAAATGGAACAGTTGAAACAATTTGTCCGGAATACCATCGCGCCTTTTGAACAAATCAATAGTGATGCCTAGCCATTGTACCCAAATCTCCTAAGCTGCTGGGAGTTGCTTCGCCAGTTCTTGTTCACTTTTACATATAGTTCGATGTGCACTTGTTTGGCAAAGAACTTTTCGAGGTCTTTTCTAGCTTCTACCCCTACTTTTTTAATGGCACTGCCCTTGTGCCCGATAATGATTCCTTTCTGGGTATCGCGTTCCACCATAATTACCGAACGGATGCGGATGATGTCCTCATCTTCCAAAAACTCCTCGGTCTCCACCTCAACGGAATAAGGGATTTCCTTTTTATAGTGAAGCAAGATTTTTTCGCGGATGGTCTCGTTCACAAAAAAACGCTCTGGTTTGTCCGTCATTTGGTCCTTTGGATAATACGGCGGAGCCTCGGGCAACAATTCCAAAATACGATTGAATACTTCGGTAACATTAAAGTTTTCCAAAGCGGATATGGGATGAATTTCTGCGCTGGGCAATTGTTCCTGCCAATACTGCATCTGCTCTTCCAATATTTGTTGATCGGATTTATCAATTTTATTGAGAAGGAGCAATACTGGAATCTTGCTATTCTGTAGTTTCTTGAAGAAATTTTCGTCTTTGAGCGCTTTCTCCCCTATTTCCACCATGTAGAGCAACACATCCGCATCCTCGAAAGCGGATTTCACAAAATCCATCATGGAGGTTTGCAGCTCATAGGCCGGTTTGATAATACCAGGGGTATCGGACAAAATCACTTGGAAATCATCCCCATTGACAATGCCCAAAATACGATGACGGGTGGTCTGCGCCTTGGAGGTGATAATGGACAATTTTTCGCCCACAAAGGCATTCATCAACGTGGACTTGCCCACATTGGGGTTTCCGATAATATTTACAAATCCTGCTTTATGCGCCACCGTTCTTTCTTTTTTCAAAATATTGTTTGGATGCTGCGTTCACCTTTGGTGAAAGGTACAACACAGCGATCATATTTGGGATGACCATCAATGCATATGATAGGTCAATCAGGTTTTTTACCAATTTCAAGGATGCCACTGCGGCGAAAACAATCATCACTATAAAAAATACATTGTACCACTTTCCGATTTTGGCATTCGTTAAAAACGACAAGCTTTTCACACCATAATACGAATATGTGAACAGGGTCGATAATGCAAAAGCTGCCACGATTACCATCAAGAGCACATCTCCTATTCCGTACAAGGTGGTTTCAAAGGCGGACATTGTCATGGTAATTCCACTCCCATCCTCAAGATAGGCACCACTCAAAATAATCACCACCGCTGTAAAGGTACACACTAAAATGGTATCGATAAATGGACCCAACATGGCAACGAGTCCTTCTTTTGCCGGTTCATCGTTACGGGATTGCCCGTGGTACATAGGTGCACTACCGAGACCGGCTTCGTTGGAGAACATGGCCCTACGGACCCCCACGATTACGAGGCCCCAGAATCCTCCCGTAACGGCGGTATCGAAGTTCCAAGCTTCGACCAGAATCATTTTTAGAGCTGGCCAAACTTCGCCTGCATGGCTAGCCATCACAAAAATGACCGCCAACAGATAAATTCCCACCATAAAAGGCACAATGGCAGATGCTACTTTGGCGATTTTGGTCAATCCCCCAAAAATTACAATTGATGTGATGATGGCCAGAAAAAAGCCTATTCCCAACTTCCAATTGTATTCGCTTGTAGCAAAAAGAGTTTCATGTGGTTGCACAACGCCCATAAATGCTTCGGTAAATTGATTGGCGGTAAATACCCCCAAAAACCCAAACAGCCCACAAATACTAAAAAAGATGGCCATGGGCTTTGCCCAATTCCCCATTCCTTGTGTGATATAAAACATAGGCCCTCCTTGCATGTGACCATCGGAATCTGTTCCACGGTACATGATGGCCAAGCTCCCTGAATAGAATTTGATGCCCATGCCCAAGAGTGCGGTCATCCAAATCCAGAACACTACGCCTGGACCTCCATCATGAATGGCAATGGCCACACCGGATATGTTTCCCAATCCAACAGTTGCCGCTACTGCCGCCGATAATGCTTGAAACGAACTTACATCTCCTTTTGCATTCTTGTCATCGTACTTTCCCGAGACCACGGCAATGGCGTGACCAAAATGACGGAAGGGTGCAAATTTGGAGTAAAAAGCAAGAAAGAGCCCGCCACCAATAAGAAGAATGAACATGGGCCACTCGGTGTAGGGCAAAAGTGAGGATATAAAATCGTTGATTGCGTCCATAAGGTAAAAACGGCCAATTTATGGATTTTGAGCGGGATAGACGTTAAGTAAAAAGGAATATTAGGTTTAAGTTTGGAAATGATAAAAAAAGGGTTGTATATTTGCCGTCCACATCGCGGGGTAGAGCAGTAGGTAGCTCGTCGGGCTCATAACCCGAAGGTCGCTGGTTCGAGTCCAGTCCCCGCTACTAGAAACAAAAAAAGCCGAGAAATATTTTCTCGGCTTTTTTTATGCATACTTTTCAAAACCTACGACCTTATAGGTATTCCAAGGGTAAACTTTTATCGGGGCTTACCTACTTTAATAGTTTGTTAACGTTTTTAACACGGTATTTTCATAAATTGTTAATACTAATTCATCATCAATCAAAATGAGACAATCTGCCAACTATATTGTCTTACTACTTCTATGGCTAAACCTCACGTATGCCCATGGCCTTACGGTAAACAGCGGTTATGGTGGTTTTCCCGTACCCACGGCAGAAACCTTTAAAGACTCATTGGATTGGGCAGATTATTATTTCAATATTCACCGATTTGAAGAGGCTGTCCCCTTGTATCAAAAGAATCTTAACGTTAGCAATGAGGAAGATAAAATACACATTTTAAAAAAGTTGGCGCTTAGTCAGGCTGCATTGAAGAAACCAGAAGAGTCAATAGGACATATCTACGATTATTTCAAAATCGATTTTCAGCCCACTTTTTTATTGCATGAGGATTTTGATGGAATTCGAGACAATCAGGAGTTTCAAAAATTGTCAGGTACTGTTTTGCCAAAAATAAATACGTGGTCCGTATTTTACTTTTTTGTGTCACTTATTGGGTTCTACGTAACGTTCATGCTGGTCATCAACAAAAAAATTGATAAACAGGCTAGAAATCTTATTGCCACTTTTGTATTTATTCATTCCCTATTTATTCTGAATATATGCATCAACCAGACCAATTATGTGTTCGTATTCCCCCACACCTATTTGATGTCGACCTGGTGTTCCTTTTTATATGGCCCATTGCTCTTCCTATATTTTAAAAGAGTATCAAAATCATCGGATTTACATAAATCGGATTTGTGGCACTTTCTGCCAACAGTAATCCTGACAATCTATCTCATATTTACAGTTTATGGGTTTTCCGGAACAGAAAAAATCAACCAAATGCTGCAAAGACTGGAAGAAGGTTTAAATCCTGGGGATTCAACCAAACTAGTGCTAATGGTTGCACTCAAATCCTTATCCCTCGGGATATATGCTTTTTTTGTTCACTTGATCTTGAGCAAGAATACATCCGAACTGAGCAAGAAGACGAGGACTTGGCAAAAGAACATTTATATAATACATGTTAGCTATGTTGTAGTCTACCTTATATATGGTGCTTACATTATAACCGGGAACAACAGCGGAATCCTGTACCATGCGCCCATAGTTCTTTTAAGCACCATGGTTTTATATGTGGGATATGCCGCCAATGTTCAGCCCGATGTATTCAGTGGACGATATGCCTATACTAACCCTCTTTTCCCGAAATATGTAAAGTCCGGGCTAACAGATAGTTTGTCGCAAGAACTGAAACATCAGTTGAGCGACCTCTTCCACAATGAAAAATTGTACAGGAAAAGCGATATCAATCTGGACATGGTCGCCGAAAAATTGGACACGACACGCCACAATGCCTCGCAACTCATCAATGAGCACTTTAATATGAGCTTTCGTGAGTTTGTAAACTCCCATCGTATCCAAGAAGCAAAGGAACTGCTGGCTCAAGAAAATGAACTGAACATTATTGATGTTGCCTACGAGGTCGGCTACAACAACAAAGTCTCTTTCAATAAAGCTTTTAAGAAAGACACCCAACTTACTCCCAGCGAATACCTCAATGCCCTAAAGCAAGGGTAAACTCTTATCGGGAACACCTAAAAACATTGGTTTTCTAGCTAACTAGTAGTCATCAATCAAAAATCATCAATCAATGAAACGACTACTCAAACAATTCGTTGTAAAGTACGTTGTGGGCCCTGAACGGACTTTGGCCCCAACGGACAGTCATGAAAAGTACAAAAAGTCCGGATTAACTGAGGAGGAAGCTGTTTTGATTCGAAGGAAAATCAAGGATGCCTTTGATCAGAACAAAATTTACAGGAACAACACCCTCTGTCTTGATGATCTATCTGATCATATTGAGGAAAACAGGTACAAGGTTTCACAGGTCATCAACACCTTCTTCTCCAAGAATTTCTATTCATTCTTGAACGAATATAGAATAGAAGAAGCTAAAGATCTTCTGGTAGAAGACCCCTCCCTCAGTGTAAAGGCGATTATGTACGAAGTTGGTTTTAACAGTAAAAACAGCTTTTACAGCGCCTTTAAGAAAATTACCGGGTATAGCCCCAACGATTACCGAGCTGCGGTAAGCACTAATTTCGATAGGCAACACGAAATGCAAATGGCATAGCAGCGGACTCTAAATCGTTTAGAGCTATTCCCACAAAACCTCTTGGAACACCAAGGGGTTTTTTAATGATTCATTATCAAATTGTTATAAAACATTGCGATAAGTGTTAAAAACAGTCCTTCCCCAAGGGCATCCATTTTTTTAAGGTTCTAGCCGTTTAAAAAGTACCTCTTCGAACTCGCTAATAAGTTGATTTGTTATGCAATTGTAAAGGTAGGGCGGTGAGAGGCTCTACTTCTTAAAAAGACAAAATCCATTGAGTTTTGTTCACTTCCCAGAAGTATTATTTGAATTAGCTATCAATTTCCTAGCGCCGTCCACCTTTCTCAGTTGCACTAACTCAATTCAAATTACTAACAAAACTTTATTCGTATGAAAGTAAAGAAACTGTTTGGAGCGCTATTGGCCATGTGTCTATCCATTGCATTTGTCCACGCTCAAGAAAAAACGGTTACCGGTACGGTCACCGACCAAGACGGGGTACCCTTGCCCGGTGTCAACATTGTTGTGAAAGGCACCGTTAAAGGAACCCAGTCCGATTTTGATGGCAACTACGTTATCGAAGCCAACGAAGGAGATGTCCTTGTATTCTCCTATTTAGGACAACGAACACTTGAAAGAAGCGTAGGTGCAGCAAGCGTTTTGAACGTTCAAATGGAGGAAGACGCATCCCAACTGGAAGAAGTGGTAGTCACCGCACAGGGTATAGTCCGGGAAAAGCGTTCCTTAGGCTATTCGGTAACCACGGTGGAATCCGACAAGGTAGAATCAAGACCGGAAGCGGATGTTGCCAGAGTACTAAACGGCAAAGTTGCCGGGGTAAACATTACCTCGAACAACGGTATGTCCGGTTCCGGAACCAACATAATCATTAGGGGCTATTCTTCGGCAACACAGTCCAATCAACCCTTATTTATTGTCGATGGGATTCCTTTTGATTCTGGTACCAACACCCAGACGAACTTTTTGGATGGAAATACAGAGTCCAGCCGATTCCTGGACCTTGACCCGAACAACATCGAAAGTGTAAGTGTATTGAAAGGGTTGAGTGCCACTGTACTCTACGGTAACCGAGGTAGAAATGGTGTGATACTGATCACAACAAAAGGTTCTGCCTCCGGAGATGCTCCGTCCAAAACGGAAGTTTCCATCACACAATCCGTGTTTATGTCCAACGCCGTGCTTCCAAAGTTCCAGGACAACTATGGTAGTGGATTCCATCAAGGATTTGGATTCTTCTTCAGTAACTGGGGCCCTCGTTTTGACCGTACTGACGATGATGGTATTGCCACGGCAGCCCAATACATAAGAACTGGTCCAAACGGAGTGGCATTGACACAACACCCGTTCAACTATATCGCCGACCCAACCTTAATTGCCGGTTATGAAGATTTACTGAGTGTTGAATATCCGTACCAACCTTATAATGGAGTTGAAGAATTCTTCAGGACGGGATATGTATACAGCACCTCCGTAAATGTTCGTGGTGGTTCCGAAAAAGTAAATTTCAATGCGAATTACGGCCGTACGGAAGATATCGGGGTCACCCCTGGCAACAAGTTGCTACGTAACAACTTCAGTTTAGGTGGAAATGCGGTACTATCCAACAACTTTACCGTGTCCGGGGTCTTCAATTTTGCCAGAACAGGCTACAAGTCACCTCCAAATGCCGTGAGTACAGGTAGTGGTGCCGCTTTTAATGGCTCAGCCATATTTGGTGACGTACTTTACACGCCAAGAAACATCGATTTGACCAATCTTCCATTCCAAGCAGCGGATGGCCGAAGCTTGTACTATAGGTCAGGTAACGATATCCAAAATCCATACTGGACCGTTGCCAATTCCAAAACTGCACAGGAAACCGACCGATTTACTGGAAACGTTTCCATGGGCTATGCCTTGAACGATTGGATGAACCTGACTTACCGAGTGGGACTGGATACATATACAGAATTAAATTCCTACGGACAGAACAGAGGCGGCGTGGATGGCCCTACGTTGGGAATTTTAAGGACTACCTCCGTTCGAAACTCGATTTGGAACCACGATTTGATTCTTAGTGCAGAGAAAAATCTTTCCGAAGATTTGAACCTTACCGCCACGTTGGGTGCCAATAGTCGTAGGGACACCTATGCACAGGACGGTATAGAGAGTCAAGGACAATTGGTTTTTGGAGTGCTTGAACATTATAATTTTACGACTCCATCCTCCATAAACTCCTTTTCTGGTACCGATCTGAATCAAAACTTCGAGGAAAATCTTGTTGGTATTTATTTGGATGCAACCCTGTCCTATAAAGATTTATTGTATTTAAACGTAGTGGGGAGAAACGACTGGTCGTCCACATTGGAAAGAGAAAACAATTCCCTGTTTTACCCGGGAGCCAGTTTATCCTTTATTCCTACCACAGCCTTTCCTGCATTGCAGGGGAATGTACTCAACTATGCAAAACTTAGGGTAGGTTACGGTTCATCCGCAGGTTTCCCAACTCCATTTAACACTAGGGATGTACTCACCTTGAATTCTAGAACATTTGTAGACCTCAATGGCAACGTAGTTTCCGGAAATACTGTTTCAGATGTACTGGGTAATCGCGATTTATCCCCGGAAAGAGTACAGGAACTGGAAATAGGTTTGGATACACGTCTTTTCAATAGGCTCAACTTTAATGTCAGCTTGTATCAAAAATCGACTACAGACCTGATTACCAACCGCACATTGGACAGTTCCACAGGTTTCCGCTCCACCTTTGTAAATATTGGGGAGGTTGAAACCAAAGGTATAGAAGCCGATTACGACCTTACCATACTCAGGGAAAGCGAAGCAGGCATCGGTTTTAACCTTGCAGGGAACTTTACAGCCAGCGAAACCACAGTAACCGACTTGGCAGAGGGAACCAACAACATCCTATTGACCTTCGCTGTGGCCGGTGAGGCTGCCAACTACGCTGTGGAAGGCAGACCATTTGGGGTATTGCTCGGCAGCACCATCCAAAGAGATGACAACGGCAACAAAGTGGTAGGGCCAAATGGTAGATACCTGGTAGACAACAACATCACCGAAATTGGCGACCCAAACCCAGACTGGACCACTGCCATGATTCCGACCATTAGCTTTAAAAACTTCACTCTTTCGGCCAACTTGCAATATCGCCATGGTGGAGATGTGTATTCGGTAACAACGGCAGGACTGATAGGTCGTGGAGTTGTTGATCCCGACAATCCTATTGACAGGGAATCCAACTACATACTCCCGGGCGTTTTTGCCGATGGAAGTCCGAACAATGTGGCCATTACAGCAACCGAGTTTGGTTTCAACACCTTTTTTGGGGGGGATATCAACGAAGTAAACGTGTTTGATGGCACTACCATCAGGTTACAGGAAGCTTCATTAGGATACTCCATTCCTAAGAAAATGTTGGAAAAAACCCCTTTTGGCAGTCTATCACTAACACTGTCCGGTTCCAATCTTTGGTACAAGGCAGTGAACTTCCCCGATGACGTCAGATACGACACCAACTCATCGAGTACAGGAGTTGGTAACGGACAAGGAATTGATTTCTTCACTGGGCCATCCACCAGAAGGTATGGTCTTACCGTAAGAGCATCATTTTAATCGCAGCTAACAAGAATCAGAAACATTATGAAAAAAATATCAAATATACTAAGTCTCATCATCGCTGCACTGACAGTTATGCTGGGCTGCGAGAGCACTACTTTGGATGTAGTGGAGAGCCCCAATGCATTAAATCCGTCGCAGGCGAGCGTTGATTTCTTTTTGAATCAAATACAACTAATGACCGCCCAGATTCATTCCGGTGAAGAAGGCCGTGCCGAAAATGGCCTAAGTCAATTTGGAATGGAACCAGTGAGAATTCAACATGGTTTTGGTCCCACCTATCGGGAGAATTACGACCCATCTGATTTTGATAGGGTTTGGGACAATGTGTATGCCCGTGCCTTGATAGATATTAGGACCATGAATCCTTTGGCAGAAGAAGCCGGTCAGTTCACACATATCGCCATTGGCCAGATATTGGAAGCGTACATTATGATGTCCATGGTTGATTTCTTTGGAGATGTACCTTACTCTGAAGCCGCAATGGGCGGCGAGGGAATTTTAAATCCAACTGTTGACTCGGGAGCTACCATTTACCAAGCGGCGGACCAACTTTTGGTGGATGCTATTGCCAATTTGAACAAGGACGAAACCTCCCTCCCATCGGATGATCTATTTTACAATGCCAATGAAGACCAATGGAAGAAAGTGGCAAACACCATGCGCTTGAAGTTATATCTTCAAACTCGTTTGGCATCTGCCGAAGGTTTTGGGGCATCCGTGTCCACTTCGCGCATCAATGAATTGATTGCGGGCAACCAACTGATTTTGGACCCAACCGATGATTTTTTCTTTCAATGGGGAACCAATAATGCCTCTCCGGATAGCAGACATCCCTATTTTGATGCCAACTACGACGGTGCGGGGCCAAGTTCGGACTTTTACACCTGTAATTATTATATGAATTTGATGGCCAACCAATATGGAGAACCTGATCCACGGATTCGCTACTATTTTTACCGACAACAAGAAGACTTTTCTGGTGCAGATGTAGTTACCAAGGAATGTGTTACCGAAATATCACTTCCTTCATGGTGGGACCCTTCCGAACCCTACTGTTTGGTTCCCGCTACCAATGGTTTGAGCGGATATTGGGGCAGAAACCATTTGGACGATGACGGTATTCCTCCAGATGATGCCTTTAGAACGCTGCACGGAACTTATCCAGTTGGTGGACCGTTCGATGACAACTCTTTTAGAAATGTATCCGGTTCCGGAGCAGTGAACGAAGGGCTTGTAGGCGCAGGAATATCCCCTATTTTGATGTCTTCCTATACCTATTTCATGTTAGCAGAAGCATCATTGACACTGAATACTACAGGAAGCGCTCGTGATTATTTAGAAACAGGCATACGGCAATCCATTGGCACCGTTATGGACTTTGGGGCTTCTTTGGCAGAGGGTACAGGATTTGTCCCGACCTCAACAGCCGTCGACAATCATGTTGCAGAAATATTGGCAGCATATGATGCCGGTAATGATACGGACAAACTTCGAATTATTGTGGAGCAATACTTTATTGCTTTATGGTGCAACGGAATTGAAGCATACAACACATATAGAAGAACAGGTCAACCCGATAACTTGACGCCTGCCTTTACCACCAACGACCCAGGGCCTTTCCTAAGATCTATGTGGTATTCACAGACCGCTGCGGACAGCAATACGAACATTACACAGAAAAGTGCACCAAGTACTCCCGTGTTCTGGGACACCAACCCCGATGGATTCGTTGATTGATTTAATTCTAAAAACAATACTTATGAAAAGTAACTTTAAATATATAATCGGTCTATCACTACTGATTTTGGGAATAGCGGCCTGTGAAGACGAGGACAAAAATCCACTCAACGTGTTTGAGCTGGAAGATTCGGCCGCACCTTATGTGAGGATAAAACTGGACGAAACCATTGTTGCCAAAGGTGACTTGGCCAATTCCACTTTCTCCGGTACCGTTGACGACCCCAGTGACAATGTAGCATCATGGGATTTGAGTGTGACTTTGGAATCTGGCGGGGTATCTTCCGATACTGTACCGTTGGCAACAATAACAGAGTTCCCGAGCAACCTTTCCATTCCTTATACCGACATTGCCAGTGCACTGGGTATCACAGTGGATGATATCTCTGGAGGCGACTTCATCAGATTTTTGGGAGAATCCACAGGAACAGATGGAACAGTAACCACAGTGGCCAACTATAGTGCGACCCTTACTGGACAGCCAGAACAATTACAAGCATTTAACTTTATTGTTCTTGTTAAGTGCTCTCCCATTTCAGGGACTACGGTACCAGGAACATGGGTAATAGAAATGCAAGATCTTTACGGTGATGGTTGGGATGGTGCCTTCGTCACTTTTGAGATTGATGGGGTCACGACTGACTATACGTTTACCGCTAGTGATGCAGCGACTTTTAATGTAAATGTGCCCGAAGGAACCAGCAGTTTGGTAGTCTCCTACACCAGTGGTGCTTTTGAAGAAGAACACGTGTACACCGTTGAAACACCCGAGGGCGAGGTTTTGGGGCCATTTGGACCCAATCCATCTCCGTGTATCAATTGATTTTTTACAAACTTGTTCAAGAAAGAGACTCGCTTCATTTGGAGCGGGTCTTTTATTTTTGGCAAAAAAGGTGCTAATACATCGGGAAAGAGTACTTGTGGTTGAGGGTTTCCGAGAAAAAACAGGTGTTGCCCTAATTTGGCAACAGATTAATCAACAGCAAATAACAGCCTTGAACCCAAAATATCCTTTCAAAAGTATTTGTTTCATTTTTTGAATGTATTTGAATTAGTCCAAACTTCAAGGCTGTTTATTTCCGTAAGGTAATTGAATATAGAATTAAGCCAATATCCTTGCTTAGGAATTAAGTGATTCCAATTACCTTTGTCCTCTTAATAAAATAAGCTTGGACAAGACTTCGCAATCAACCAATAAAAAAGCCCTTTTATCTCTCGCCATCGGTGGTTTCGGCATAGGCCTTACAGAATTTGTAATCATGGGCATTCTTCCCAATATTGCCGGTTCTCTTGATATTTCCATTCCTAAAGCGGGACATTTCATAGCCATCTATGCCCTTGGGGTAGTTATAGGTGCGCCCGTAATGGCAAGAATCACCAACAACCTCAATCCAAAGAAAACCTTGCTCTTCTTAATGGTTTGGTTTACCATTTTCAACACATTGTCGGCCTTTTCGGGCAATTATTGGACAATGATGCTTTTCCGTTTTCTTTCCGGTATGCCGCACGGAGCGTTTTTTGGCATTGGTGCTGTGGTATCGGGTTATTTGGCCAAACCGGGCAAAGCTGCTCAGGCCATGGCCGTAATGTTTTCAGGTTTGACCGTCGCCAATATTATTGGAGTACCGCTAGGCACATATATTGGACAGGAACTGCATTGGAGTTATTCTTTTATGTTGGTAGGGATTGCTGGTATTGCCACTTTTTGCAGCCTTTATTTTTGGATGCCAAAAAAAGGATTGGATGAAGCTGATAATTCCGACTCTAAAAACCCTTCACCCGGCCTAAAAAACAAAAAATTATGGGCCTTGATTGCCCTTACCACTGTGGGTACCGGCGGCTTTTTTGCCTGGTACAGCTACATTGCCCCTTTGGTTATCAACGTAACCAAGCTTCCCGAAGCAAACGTTGGATACGTTATGATCGTGGCAGGATTCGGGATGTTTTTTGGAAATTTTTTAGGGGCGAGAATGGTGGAAACTTTCAATCCCGTAAAATCCGTGGTCATAAGCATGTTTAGCATGACAATGATACTTCTGTTGAACTCTATTTTCGCAAGTAACGACATTGCCATATACGTACTTAGCTTTATTGTCGGCGTTATTACCTTTTCTATCTCAGCACCCATCCAAATAGCCATCATAAGAGCTGCCAAGGGCGCGGAGAAACTAGGGTCTTCCATGAACCAAAGTGCTTTTAATATGGGAAATGCCTCGGGCGCTTATTTTGGTGGTCTGCCCATGGTTTTTGGACTGGGATTCAACTACGCCAGTGTTGTTGGCGGAGTTTTGGCCTGTATCGGCGGTGTTATAGGAATTGTGATTCTTTACATGGATAAATTATCCAAAAGCAAAAAAGAGTCTTAGTTTTACAACGTGATTTGTCTTTTACGAAATAGCACTTTCTTAAAGATATTCTGGAGTTTGATGGGTCTATACCTATTGAACATTAGTGTGGATTCGCCGGACCGGTATCCCGACCATGTTCCCGAAGACCTATCCAATAACGACCAAGAGAGTATTATCGAGATTTTGGTTGAAAAGGTCCTGGGCTACGGGGATGTATTTAAAGAATACGACGACCCTGATAAAGAAGACCATAATAGTGGCTCCAGTTTTAAAATCAAGCTAACCGTACATCAACCCAACCATAATTATTCCCGATACTATATTTTGATGGGTAAAAAGAAAAAGTTTCCAGATAAGAACTCTCTCTTGACCCATCTATACATCCAGAAGGACACCCCTCCTCCCGAAGTATGATTTGTTTTCTTAGCCAAACCCGTCCCTTTTCACCATAAGGTCCGGGCAATTCAACATTCACATAAAACAAATCAAAATACATGAAAAACATCATAAAAAAAATGATGCCGATAGTTCTATTGGTATCATCCACTATATCTTATTCCCAAATTAGCAATACCGAGAAAGACAGTCTTTACATAAATCAAATCGAGGAAAAAAAACAACCTGCCAAGGTGCTCCACGCAGAACCCTTATATATTGACCTAATACGTGACCTCGGTGCACGAAAAGGGGAACGGGAGTGGAACCTTGGATTGGGGCTGACAGACGAGCTCACTTTTGATTCCTACGAAGCTCTTATCGAGTACGAATGGGCCCCAATGGATAGGTTGGGTCTTGAAGTGGAGCTACCCTTTACGTTTTATTCTCCTTTGGCGGACAATGGCGGGGTCCAAACACCTTCCAATAGATTGAACAGTATCAAAATTGCGACTCAATGGTCGTTCTTTGTAAACGAACGAATGGCCACCTCAATGGCCATAGGTTACATTAATGAGTTTGAACTATCGGACTTCAGAAATTTTGGCAAGCCCTTGATCTCTGGAAATGTATACAACCCTTTCTTGGTGGTTGCCAAACGTTGGGGCAACAATTTCCACTCCTTGGTGTATACCGGTCCTATGATAGGTCACGAATACGAAAGCGGGGAAGTACATACATCCTACGATGTTAACACTAGTTTCCACTACATGATTCCCGGTACACGGAACTTTATTGGGGTAGAGTTCAACAAAACCTGGGAGAGCAGTGATTTTGATATGACCATGCGCCCTCAAATGCGACTTGGAATCGCTGATAATTTAATGATAGGCATTATCGCGGGAGTTCCCATTAGCAGGGAGAATGAGCGTTTCAGTTCATTTTTGCGACTTATTTGGGAACCAAAACATAAGTAGTTCACAATGCATACAGAAATCAAGGGGCTTTTATGATAAGCCCCTTGATTTTATCCAAACAGATAAAAAAGCGAGTTTTAATTATAGTACTTACCTTTATCTTTAAATGTTTTGATGCTTAATTAAATCAGTTCCGTTTGAGACTCCTAATCGTTTTTTTATTATTCATATTTTCTTCAGCACTCGTTGGTCAGGAGCTTCCCCCCATTAAAAATTATACCCCAAAGGAATATAATGGGGAATTTCAGAATTGGGGAATCACACAATCCCCTTCAAAGAACATATATGTGGCTAACCACACCAGTCTTTTGGAGTTTGATGGCAGTAAATGGCACCAATATAAATTACCTACATCTCCTGTAATTCGCTCGGTAATGGCCGTTGGAGACAAAATTTACACGGGATCCTACCGTGAATTTGGTTTTTGGACCAAAAAAGCAAATGGCGAACTTGCATATACCTCATTATCCCAAAAAATGGAAACCCCCATTTCGGAGGACGAGGAATTTTGGGATATTGTTGTCCTGGACCAGTGGGTCCTCTTCCAATCACTGGACAGAATCTATATCTATGACAACCTTGAAAGCAGCTTTAAGGTGATCGAAGCAAAATCGGACAAGGCAAACATGGGCGTCGTAAACAACAATGTTTATTTTCAAATTGCCAAAGAAGGTTTGTTCACCATCCAAAATGGAGAGGCACAATTGGTAAGCAATGACCCTGTATTTACCAAAGAGCCCATAGTTGGGCTGTACGGTGTTGGGAATGACCTATTGATCCTTACCGAAAGTTCCCGGTTCTACAGATACGATTCGGAGACTGTTACGCCGTTGGAAACCGCCATGGATGATTTGAACATCAAACTATATAGCAGCATTCGACTAAACGATAGTTCTTTTGTACTCGGTAGTATATCTAACGGTTTTTATCACCTCTCTCCAGATGGTGAGACCATCATACGGAACATCGATCAGGAAAAAGGATTGAACAACAATACGGTTCTATCCCTTTTTGAAGATGCTGAAAACAACTTATGGCTTGGTCTGGATAACGGTATTGCGACCGTAAACCTATACTCCCCCTTTAATGAATATGTCGACAAATTGGGCAACCTTGGGCTGGTATACGCCGCATTGAACCACGAAGGACACTTATATTTGGGTACCAATCAGGGCTTGTTTTACCGAAGGACCGCCTCTCAAGATCCTTTTAGGTTGATTGATGGCACGCAAGGACAAGTATGGAATCTTCAGCTTTTGGATTCCACTATCTTCTGCGGACACAATAATGGCACTTTCATTATCGAGGAAAACAGGGCCGAACTTATTTCGGATTATCCCGGGACATGGGGCGTAAAACCTATTAAGGGTCACAACAACCTTTTATTACAAGGAAATTACAACGGATTGAGCATTCTTGAAAAGGTAGATGGTTTTTGGAAATTCCGGAATGCCATCGATGGCTTTACCATTTCCAGTCGTTTTTTTGAAATGGATTCCCTTCAGGTAGTCGTGGACCATGAAAAAAAAGGACTGTATTTTATCGAGCTCGATCCAAGCTTCAGAGAAGTTAAGCAGGTAACCAATGTGGAACGTATCGGTCACAGTTCGAACATCTTTAGTTTTCAGGATGAACTTTACTATAAAACCAATGCAGCCATCTACAATATTGATGGAGAAAATGATATTGCACTGGACAGCACTTTGACCCAAATGATCTTTAATGAAAGTAATGGGCAAATCAGTATTATAATTCCCGAAGATTCCGAACAACGGCTCTGGTTTTTCACAGATTACGGCATACAATATGTTACCCAAAGTACCCTTAGCAATAAACTTAGTACTTCCCATATTTCCATACCTAAGGACATCCGTGCCAATTTAGGGGTCTCTGGATTTGAGAACATCTCAAAAATATCCGACTTCAAATATTTGATAGGAAGTTCCAATGGATTTGTTTCTTTGGACCTTACCAAGGTTGAACCTTCAAAACAAGAAGTACAGATAAATTCCATTTATTTTGGGAGCTACCAAGAGTTGTCCAACAAAGCACCTACCGATTCAAACAGGACATTCGTGCATGCGAACAATAATATAAGGTTCGAATACAGTGTACCAGAGTTTGATAAATACACCGAGGTACGTTATCAGTACAAAATGGAAAACTTGTACGAAGGGTGGAGCGAATGGTCAGAAAACACCGATGTTACCTTCAAGAACCTTTCTTTTGGGGATTACATATTTACCATAAGGGCCATGGTGGGCAATAACTTGAGTTCGAATACTGCTTCGTACAGTTTTACCATATCTCGCCCTTGGTACCTATCCGACCTCGCCCTTTTGGCATATACAATGGCGGTTTTACTCATATTTATAGTGGTACATAGGCTTTACAAGAACTATTATCGAAGGAAACAAGAATCCCTTATTAAGCAAAACCACAAAGAACTGGAACGCAGGGAACTGGAGGAAAAAGAGCGTATTGCTCAAATACAGACCGAAAAGCTTCAAAATGAAATTGACAACAAGAATCGTGAACTTGCCATTTCCACAATGAGTTTGGTCAAAAAAAATAAGTTTCTGTCATCCTTAAAGTCGCAATTGAAGGAAGTACCAAACAAGGATAGGAACATTAGAACCGTAATCAGGGAAATAGACCAGAACATCAACAGCGAAGATGATTGGAAGTTCTTTGAAGATGCATTCAACAATGCTGACAAAGACTTTTTAAAGCGAATCAAGAGTAAACACGATAGTCTAACCAATAACGACTTAAGATTGTGTGCCTATTTAAGGCTGAATCTTTCCTCCAAAGAGATTGCACCATTGCTAAATATATCGGTAAAAAGTGTAGAAATGAAGCGCTACCGGCTCCGTAAAAAATTCGACCTGCCACACCACGATAACCTTATAGATTACATTTTAAACTTTTAGGCGACTCTACTTTCCCACATCACAACACTACATTTCTTAAAATTACCCCTACAACAACTCTACATTTTCACAAATCACATCAAATTCAGCGATTTGTCAGGCAGCATAATCATACGTCTATTTTTTTCAAATCATCATATTTCTGGGGCTTTAAATAGCAAAACATCAATTTTAACCCCATAAAATTAACGATGTAGGTTTTTTATAGAGGTAGCTCCTTTGTTAAGAAGACGTTAAGCCGTTTACTTTTATGTCCAAACTAAATTTACTCAAAAATGAGATATGGATTTTTAACATGGATAGTGCTCTTATGTACTGCCTATGGATATTCACAAACCAAAACTGTAACAGGTACAGTATCCGACAACATGGGACCCATGCCCGGCGTAAACGTACTTGTAAAAGGAACAACCAATGGGGTTGTTACCGATTTTGATGGTGAATTCACCATTGACTATGTTTCCAATGATGACACCTTAGTGTTCAGTTACATTGGCTTTGTATCGCAAGAAGTGCCCGTTGGCACACAAACTGAAATCAACATTACATTGAGCGAAGACACACAAGCCCTCGACGAAGTAATTGTTGTAGGGTATGGTACCCAAAAGAAAAGTAACGTTATTGGTTCCGTTACCAGTGTCGAAGTAGAAGAGGCCACCAATGTACCTACTACCAACGTTTCCGAGATGTTGCGAGGTAGAGCCGCTGGTGTACAGGTAAATCTCGGTGATGCACGACCTGGTGGTGCTTCCAATATTGTAATTAGGGGTAACGTATCCGTTGACGGAGGAAACTCTCCATTGATTATCGTGGACGGTCTCCCTTTTGACAACCTTAATGATGTGGCACCCGATGATATTGCCAACATTGAGATTCTAAAAGATGCATCCTCAACCGCCATTTATGGATCCAGAGCATCCAATGGTGTAATCTTGGTAACGACCAAAAGGGGTAAAGCAGGTAAAGCTACTATTGACTACCATGGATATACCACCGTACAAACGTTGACCAAAAACTTTAATCAATACAATGGTTCACAATTTATAGATCTAAGAAGAGAAGCCAACAGGAACAGGTTCACGGGCGAGTATTTAAGCGATGAAAACATCTTCACACCTTTTGAACTTGAGGCCATTGAGAACCAAAACTTTGTAGATTGGGAAGATTTGGTACTTAAGGACGCCGTTATCCAGAGCCATGCGCTAAGCTTTTCCGCAGGTAGCGAAAAGACCAAGGTTTTTTCCAGCGTCAACTATTTTTCACAAGAAGGTATTATTCCAAATTCAGGTTTTGACAGAGGCACATTCAAACTAAACTTAGAACAAAAAATATCTGATAAATTGACTTTCCTAGGGATTATCAACTATCAGAACGCAAAACAGGACCGCGAAACAGGAGGAATAAACTTTACCACCATAACGCCACTTGCCCAGCCTTACACTGCGGACGGTGAGCTCCAGAAGTTTTATTTGGGCCCATCCAATACGGCCGTAAACCCCTTGTGGGACCAGAGAGAATCTGTGGATGAGACCAAAATCAACCTTACAGATGTCAACTTGAGCCTTATCTATGACATAGCGCCCAACCTAAGCTATACATTGAAAACTTTCTTAAGAAACCGTAACACCAACCAAGGAGTATATCGTTCCTCATTGCACTCTGCCGGTGATGAAGGTATCGACGGACTTGGGGTATTGTCCAACACCTTGTTCAAGCAGGTGCTTGTGGAAAATATCTTGATGTACACACCTCAAATCAATGATAGTCATAATGTGGACTTTACCGCTGTACAAGCATTCGATGAACGCCGTACCGAGTATACGCAATTGGATAAATCCGGATTCACCAATGATGCCCTCGGATTTAATGGTAACGCTACCGAATTACTGAACAATGTAAGAGATGTTTCCCAGCGTAGGCTATATTCCTTCTTGGGAAGGATTAGGTATGGTTACTTGGATAGATACCTTTTGGAAGCGACTGCACGTGCGGATGGCGCTTCGGTTTTTGCCGCAAACCAAAAATGGGGCTTCTTCCCAGCTGTATCCGTAGCATGGAAAATGCACATGGAACCCTTTATGCAAGATATCGATGCCATTAACGAAATGAAGTTTAGGGTGAGTTATGGTGCCACAGGTAACCAAGGAATAGATCCTTTAGAATCTTTAGGGGTTGCCGACGACCTCCCCTACGTGTTTGGCGATGAAACCGTGGCAGGTGCCACCGCATCATCCCGACTGCCCAACCCTGACCTAAAATGGGAGAAAACAGCAACTTTGAACGCTGGTGTGGATTTTAGATTGTTCAACAACTTTTTCCAAGGAACTTTTGAATACTACAAAGCCAACACCAACGATCTTTTATTGGATAGATCCATTGCTGGAACCACAGGTTTTAATGTGACTCGATTCAATGCAGGTGAAATACAAAACCAAGGTATTGAAGCTTCTTTGACCTCTAATATTATCCGAAAAGAAGATTTTAGTTGGTCTTTGGGGCTTGTTTTCTCCAGAAACAGAAACGAGGTAATCTCCCTCACAGGAGAGCTTGATGATCAAGGTAATCCCATCGATATAACCGATGCCAATTCAGGAAGACGTTTATCCGTTGGTCATTCCATCAACAATATCTGGCTGCCAAAATATGATGGCATTTACCAAGAAGGCGATGACATTGCCGGTTCCGGGAACCCATTGGCCCAACCAGGTGATGTTCGTGTGGTAGATCAGGACGGCAACGGACAAATAGACAATCGCGACAACGTGTTCACAAATACAGATCCTGATTGGTACGGTTCCATCACCAACACCATTACCTACAAGAACTTTGATCTGTTTGCCGATATCTACATAGTACAAAATGCAACAAGGTTAAATCCTGTTCTCGCCAATGGTGAGCTTTGGAAGGGTGCCATTAACGGTATCAGGACCAAATATTACACTCCGGAATATCCATCGACAGAATATCCAAGACCAAAACCAGATACGCACTTGCACCTGTTCCCTTTTGCTGTTAGAGATGCATCCTACGTGAGATTACGTACGCTTACATTGGGCTACAACATCCCCAGGGATACTTTCTCCAAGATTGGATTGCAAAGTGCCAAGGTATACTTAACCGGAACCAACCTGTTCACCCTTACCGATTTTAAATCGTATAGCCCGGAACAAACACCGTTGGATGCAGACGACCCGAATAGATCGGCTTTCCCTGAGACCAGAAACATAACCCTAGGTGTAAAATTAGGATTCTAAAAAAATTGTCATGAAAAATATATTTCAACATTTAATATCTAAAAAAGCAATGGCAATATTCCTTGTCGTTGCCACATTCGCATCATGCGAAAAAGAATTGGAGGACGAGCTGTTGTCCGATACCTCGGTAGACTTTCTTTACACAACACCCGAGGGCTTGGAAAATGCCGTTGTAGGCCTATACACCCTCAACAGAAATCTTTACCAAGATTTAAGCTTGAATGGAACATACCCTCTAATTCCACAGGCAAAAAGCGATTTGGGCGTGGGTATCACCGGAGAGGTCTCCCTCTACAGTCGTTTGCTTTGGGGAGCCAGTTTGGGCGATTACGGTACCACATCAGGAATCAATGCCTATTGGGTGAACTACTATAAAATAGTTGAGAGAGCCAATGCCGTCATCCAAGGCGCGGAAAATTTGGAGGATATTGAAGAAAGTAGACGAAACCAAATTCTTGCAGAGGCCAAATGTATGCGTGCCCACGCCTACTTCACTTTGTACCGACTTTTCAACAACATTTTTATTACCACGGAGCCCACTACGCCCCAGAATGCGTTTGATGTACCCCAGGACAAATCCTCCGAAGAAGAAATCTTTTCACTTCTACATTCCGATTTGGACTTCGCCATCGCAAACTTGGACTACGCTACCCCTCAATTTGGACGTTGGGCCCAAGGCGCTGCAAGACATTTGAGAGCCAAAGTGGCCATGTGGGAGAACGACTGGACCGAAGCAGCCGCCCAAACCGATGCCATCATAACAAGTGGCAGCCATAGTTTGACGGAGACCACGGCAGAAGTATTTGCAGGAGAGCTTAATCATTCCGAAACCCTTTTTGCCATCAATTTTGAAAGGCAGACCATTGGAGGTGGAGACCCCCATATCATGAACTGGAACATGGTTGCCAGCTATGCGGATGCACCCGGTCTGATTCAATCTGTTGAAAATGGCGGTGCAGGTGCTGGGTTTATTTCCTTGAACCAGTACACCATCGACCTTCTCAATGAAGACCCGAACGATACCAGAAAAAATGGCACCTACTATATTTTCGAATATCTCTACAACGACGAGACCGCAGTACCTGCCGGAAGTGAATTGGGCGACCCATTAGACCTGTACGAGAACAGCGAGGACGACCAAAACGAGTTTATGCTCTACTACAGAAGGCAAAACCCAGGAATCATCAAGTTCCTTGATGAGACTGTGGAGCCTACAGACAGAAATCATTTTAAGAACATTATGATCTATCGTTTGGCAGAGACTTATTTAATCGGTGCCGAAGCACATATGATGCTGAACAATTCCGCCAAGGCATTGGAATACCTCAACGCCGTAAGAACAAGGGCAAATACCGGTCCAGTGAACAGCATTGACCTAGAAACCATATTGGAAGAACGGGCACGCGAACTTGCTTTCGAAGGGCAACGATGGTTCACACTAAAACGTACCGGATTGTTGTACGATTACCTTTTGGACCATATGAACAACGACAATATGAACGAGTCTTACCCAGAGGGGAATCCAAAAGACATTCTTAGGGAGTACATGCAAAATTGGCCCATTCCACAGCAACAAATGGACCTTTTGGGACCCAACTACCCACAGAATGATGGGTATAACTAAACCGGCACAAACTAGCATTAACTTATAACATTGAAAGATGAAAAAGCATAATAATAACATGAACAAATCTAGTTCCAGACTACCCTTATTGGTTGTCCTAATGGTGATTGGAGTTTTGGGCACAATCATTTCTTGCGAAACGGAGGATGACATTCCGCCTCCTTCCGCCTATGTTCCACCAACGCCGGAACCAGAGCCCGAACCAGGTGAAGACTGTACCTTTTCTACCATTGTTCCCGAATTGTCCGAAGGTATGGATTTTGAGTGCGGAGGACCTGAAGTAACTTTCTTTGGGGAAAAAGATGGTTCCTTTACCCTTGAATACGTGGAAAATCCAGACCCATCCGGCATCAACACCTCGGAAACCGTGGTAGAATACACACAAACAGCCGATATTGAACCATGGGCAGGGTTCTTTTTTGATTTGGCCAGCAAAGTGGATTTCAACGAAATGCAGACCGTAAAAATTAAAGTGTACTCGCCCGCTGCAGACCAAATCGTATTAATGAAGTTTGAAGACAAGACCGATAACTCCATTGCAAAAGAAGTGCAAGCTACTACAACAGTGGCCAACGAATGGGAAGAATTATCATTCGTTTTCTCACCAAGTGATTCCGATAAATTTGATAGAATGATTCTGTTCTTTGACTTCAACGGAGAAAAGAGCGCCGAGACCACGCACTATTTTGACGACATCTTTATGAGCGAAGGTGGTGAAGTGGAAGAGCCTGTTGAAACGGGTGAACCAACCATTCCCGCTCCCGACCCAACTATCGACCCAATAGAAGTAATTTCATTATTCAGCGATGTGTACACCAACGTTGCTGTGGACACTTGGAGAACCGATTGGTCCAATGCTACATTAGAGGACATCGAAATTGATGGGAATGCAGTTAAAAAGTATAGCGAACTTAACTTTGTTGGGATAGAAACCACATCAAGTCCAATCGATGCTTCTGGGATGACCCATTTTAGAACGGATATCTGGACTGGTGATGCAACGGAGTTCAAAATCAAATTAGTGGACTTTGGAGCCGATGGTGCTTTCGAGGGAGGTGATGATGTAGAGCACGAATTGACATTTGAAGCACCCGCACAAGAAGAATGGGTGACCTTGGATATTCCACTATCTGATTTTACCGGACTAACAACAACAGAACATATTGCCCAGCTGATATTCGTGGGTGCCCCTAGTGGAGCAAACACTGTTTATGTGGACAACGTTTTATTTTATAACGAAGCAGGAGTTTCCGACACCCCTTTCTCAGGTGCTCCGGCACCTTCGGTTCCAGAAAACTTTGTGATTTCGGTATTCAGTGATGAGTATACCGATATTTCCGGTACCGATTTCAATCCAAATTGGGGGCAAGCTACTGTAGTTACACAGGAAGATATAGCTGGCAACAATACCTTAAAATATGATGGCCTAAACTACCAAGGAACTCAATTCGAAAATGCATTGGATGTTTCTGGAATGACGATGATTCATCTGGATTATTGGACACCTGATTCTTCTGACCTCAACCTATCATTAGTTAGCTCTGGACCTGTTGAAACACCATATTCCATTGAAATCACCACTGGTGAATGGGTAAGTGTAGACATTCCTTTAACCGAGTTCTCCGGAGTAGTGGATTTATCAGACGTAATCCAATTGAAATTTGATGGAAATGGAACCATCTTTTTAGATAACATTTATTTCTTTTCACCACCTCCCACAGAACCTGTAACTGGGGCACCGACCCCAACCTTGGCACAGGCAGATGTATTATCTATATTCAGTGATACCTATACCGATGTTGCCGATACCGAATTTAATCCGAATTGGGGGCAGGCAACCGTGGTTACACAAGAAGACATAGATGGGAACAATACCTTAAAGTATGCAGGTCTCAACTATCAGGGAACACAATTCTCATCTTCACTGGATGTTTCTGGTATGACGATGATCCATGTAGATTATTGGACGCCGGATTCATCGGCCCTTAATTTATCTTTGATAAGTACAGGGCCGTTAGAAACTCCATATGCATTCGAAGTAACTGCAGGAGAATGGGTAAGTGTAGACATTCCTTTGACAGAGTTCTCCGGTGTAGTTGATTTAACCGATGTAATTCAGTTGAAATTTGATGGAAATGGAACCATTTTCTTAGACAATATCTATTTCCACTAATCATATAATGAAAAACAGATCATAAATTGATTTGAGTTAGTTAATTAAGCAAACGGATGAGCTCCTTTCATACAATAGAAAGGAGCAAAATCCAACTAAGGTTTTCTATGAAAAACAAATTGTACATTCACCAAATAGTTAAAATGAGCATTTTCAATATTTCCATACTGTCCCTCCTACTGACAATTTCTTGTAGTTCGGGGGATTCAGACTCCAACGATATTCCTACTAACCTCAGCGTGGACATTTCTGTTGTTGGGTCAAACGACAACAATCCTAATGGCGATGGTTCAGGAACGGTGCAGATAACCGCTTCGGCCAATAATGCGGTCAGGTATGCGTTCCGTTTTGGAACAGGGGACCAAATCGACAGCGAATCTGGAAATATCGAACATACCTTCCTTCAAGATGGAACAAATAATCACAATATTACCGTATGGGCCTACTCCGGGTCCGGGGCGTTCGTTAACGAAAGTTACAGCGTAGATGTTTACAGGTCTGACGAAGCCTATGCTACTTTGGTTTTTTCTGATGAATTTGAAAACGAAGGTAGACCGGATGACCAAAAATGGCATTATCAAGTTATTCCACCAAACAATGGCAGCTGGCATAATGACGAATTACAGCACTATACCGATAGGGAAGAGAATTCATATGTGAACGATGGAACCTTAAAAATAAAGGCCATCAAAGAGCAATACTCCTATAACGGAAGTACAAAAGAATATACCTCGGCCAGATTGAACGCCAAGTTCGCCTTTACTTACGGACGCATAGAGGTCCGGGCCAAACTTCCTAAAACAGCGGGTACATGGCCGGCCATTTGGACATTAGGTGCAAACTCGAATGAAACCGGAAACTATTTTGGAGATCAATACGGCAATGTAGGGTGGCCTCTTTGCGGGGAAATCGACATTATGGAACAAACCGGATGGGATAAAAACAGTACCATTTCACATTATCATTGGGGAGATTTGAACACAGAGGTGTACAGCGATGAAGGAGGTGAAATAGCCGTTGAAAATGCAGATTCAGAGTTTCATTTATACTCCATGGAGTGGGACAGCGAAAGTATTAAAACCTATGTGGATGATAACTTGGTATATGAATTTCAGAATGGTAGTAACAAACCATTTAATCACGAGCACTATTTGCTCCTAAATATTGCGATAGGTGGAAATTTGGGTGGGGATGTACCTGCAAATTTTACCGAAGATATCTTTGAAATTGATTATGTAAGAATATATCAGTAAACACAAATTCCAGTGCAAAGGAGTTAGATTGCTGAGCATTGCGATTTCAAGATTTTGGAAAAGTAAAAGCTATTAACTTATTCCAACCAACCCAAAGCCGGAGTTTATACTTCGGCTTTTTTATTGTCCAATTTCCTTCGGTTCAAAATAAGTCAATTCCTGATTGTTAAACTTTGCCGTAGCCTCGATGGGATTACAACATACTTCGCAATCCTCGACATAGGTTTGTTGCGGCACAGAGCTATCCAACAAAAAGGAAATTTCTTCCCAACAGTACGGACATTGAAAAAAATGCTCGTACATGGCTTAAAATTCTACATTGAGCAGTTGACCACTAACTTGAAGCATTTGAAGTTCCGCCAATTTTGCATTGTATTTGGCTTGGCTCTTGGCCAACTCAGCATTTAACAAATTCAGCTGGGCTTGGCGAAATTCTATGGAAGTCACCTGACCAAGTTTATATCTTTCATCGGTACGGTTAAAGTTGTTCTGGTTGGTCTGTAAGTTTTTCTCCTGGACCTGTAAAACATAAAGCGCATTGGTATAACTGTCCCATGCGTTACGGATATCCCTTTCTACCTCCAACTGAATCTGTTTCTTCGCAATCTCTTGATTCTGGTAGGCAATTTTGGCATTTTTTATCCCAGTTATGGTAGTTCCTCCATCAAACAAGTTCCAAGTAAGGTTCACGGTACCTGTTACCCCTGTAGACGTGTTTTGCAAAGCAAAGGCCAATGGACTGTTGTTGTTGGACTCGTTCCAACCATACGTTCCGGTAAGTCCAATGGTGGGCAAGTAGCCACTTTTGGCTATTCTGATGTCATTGAGACCCATGTTTATGTCCTTTTCCACTATTTGAAGCCTAACGTTGTTCATTTGGGCCTCATTGTACATATTTTCCATTTGAAGACCAGGAACAAAAGTCACGGTAGTATCGGCAGAAAACGTAGCCGATAGATCACGGTTAAGAATAAGGTTCAGATCCCTCATTGTATTTCGCAATTGCTGTCTGGAATTCAACAAATTGATGCTATCCGTATTAATGTCCACCTCGGCGTTCAACACATCCAAACCCGTATTCTGCCCAAATTCGAATTGGTACTGCGCCCTTTTGAGCCTATCCTTGGAAATCTCCAGAGCCTGTTCCAAGGTAGCCGTATTCTCGGTAAGGCGGGCTGCTTCGTAATACACGGTGAACAATTGTAAAATGGTATTTTCGATGGTCTGTCTGACCTCCAATTCGGATTGTTCCGACCTTTCCTGAAAACTTTTGTAATTGTAATATCTGCCAAGACCGTCGAACAACGTATAGTTTACGTTCACTGCAGCACTGTATCTTCTCGTCTCTGCTCCTTCCGCTCTTCTTGTATCTCCGTTGGCCAAAACACCTTCCGAGTTTTGCTTATCTATACTGCCGCTGGCATTCCCAGTAACCGAAGGCAAGTAACCCGAATTTAGAATATCTGCGTTGTTCTCATCAATTAACTTGGTATTTCTAGCGACCTTAATATCCAGATTGTTTTCCAAAATTAGGTTGATTGCCTCCTGCTTGGTAAGCACTTCATCCTGAGCATTTACGGATAAGCCAAGAAATATTAATATCAGGGGTAGTCTATAAAAAAAACTTTTCATTATCTGGTCTCTTCTGCAACGTTTGGGGTTTCTTCTCCGTTTTGTGGCATATTGCTACTGTCAGTTCCGTTAAGGCTTAGATTACCTAACTGCATTTCTTCTTCATGCTGTTCGCGAATGGCTCGCTCCACTTCCTCCGGTGTAACTTCTTCACCGGTCCACAAACGTTTTGCCATAACTTTGACACTGTTTCCAAAGGAAAGCAGTAAAGGAAGCATGAGCAACGTCAAAATAGTGGCAAAAGCGATTCCATACGCAATGGAAATGGCCATTGGTTTTAAGAACTGTGCTTGACGGCTCTTTTCCAAAAGTAAGGGTGCCAAACCGGCAATAGTAGTAACCGATGTCAAGAAAATGGCCCTAAAACGTGAACGACCAGCTTCATAAATGGCATCATCGAACTTCATTCCATTTCTTAGATTGATGTTGAACTTGCCAATGAGCACCAATCCATCGTTTACCATGATACCAATGAGTGCGATAATTCCCAACATGGAAAGAATGTTGATCGGGAAACCGTGCAACCAATGTCCCCATGCCACCGCTGTTAAACTGAAGGGTACCATAAAAATCAACAATAAAGGTTGACTAATACTTCTAAAGGTGAAGGCTATGGTTATAAAAATCAGGAACAATACAATTGGACCTACAAATCCAAGTGAACCGATAAGTTTATTGGCCTCCCTGTTCTGGCCTTCATAAGATGGGCTTATGGTTGGATATTTTGCCAGAATATCGGGCAATACCTCGTTACGTATCCACAACATGGCATCTGTTCCACTAGTGGTCTCGGGATCCGTTAAATCGGAAGATACCTGAATTTCCCTTCTACCTTCCAAATGGTTGATGGCCACATCTCCTCTTTCAATGGTATACGTAGCTATTTCTTTTAATGGAATCCGGTCACCGCTTGGGGCCAGGATTCGCATCTCGTCCAAATCAGAAATTGACGACCTGTTCTCCCTATCGTAACGCACCCATACCCTAATTTCATCCTGCCCTCTCTGGAAACGCTGTGCTTGCGCCCCGAAGAATCCACCACGAACCTGATTCATTACCGTACGAAGGTCCAATCCAAGCAAATAGGCATTTTCCTTGAGTTCCAAACGTATCTCTTTGATTCCGGCCGGATCATTGTCCGTTACGTCCTTTAGGTTGGAATTGGCCTCCATAGCTTGCTTAAGCTCCATTTTGGCCGCCTTAAGCTCTTCAATATTGTTACCCAATAGCGAAACTGATACAGGGTTCCCTCCAAAGTTACCTCCTGAGCCATAAATCAAGCTTTCCACTCCAATTACCGGACCTACGAGCTCACGAAGCCTTGTGGTTACCATGTCGGCACGTATCCCATCCGGTCTTTCCTCTCCAGGCAACAGGTTGATTTCCAATGTTGCCGTGGATGAACCGGGTCCAAGGTTTTTAATCATGTTCACAAAAAGCATTTTATCCATGCCCTGTAAATATTCATCAGTCAATTCTTGGTTTACGATATGTGCTTTATCCTGTATTAGACTGATAATGGAATCAGTCACTTTCTCGTTGGTGCCGTTGGGCATTGTAAGATTTATAGATACTTGGTCACTGGCAATTCTTGGAAAAAATGCAGTTCGGATAATTCCTCCTCCAATGGAACCAAGTGTTAAAGCCAAAGCCATAAAGAACAGTGCAAAGGTCAAAAACTTGTAGTTCAGCATAAAATGGAGTGCCGGGCTATACCACTTATCCCGCATATAATTCATTATCCTATCTCCTATTTTGTTGATGACCCGTAGTTCGGCAAACACCTTGGCAATGCCTGTTTTGGGTTTATCACTTTGTGGGTGCAAGGCTTTTGAATGTGCCAAGTGAGCGGGCAATATAATCAACGCTTCTACCAAGGAAACCACTAAAGTGAGAATCACTATAACAGAGACCTCACTAAAGAATTCGCCAATTCTACTATCAAGGAACAAGAAAATAGAAAATGCCAATATGGTAGTGATGATGGCCGAAATAATTGGCGGTATCACCTCCATAGTCCCATCCAAAGCGGCCTGCACGGGTGATTTTCCATCCTCGTAATGCTGATAGATATTCTCTGCGATCACGATTCCATCATCCACCAGAATACCGATTACAATAATCATCCCGAAAAGGGATAGCACATTGATGGTTACATTGAACATGGGGGCAAAAACAAACATTCCCAAGAATGCAATGGGAAGACCAAAGGCCACCCAGAATGCCAATCTTGTATTCAAAAAGAGGGACAGGAATACCAATACCAAAATCATTCCTACAATGGCGTTCTCGGTCAAGAGTTCGGTCCGTTGGGTCAATGTTGTTGAACGGTCATCGATTACATCAAGCCGAACATTGGTATATTTTTCGTTGAAATCGCCGATATATTGCCGAACGTTTTCAGCAGAACCCATCAAATCCTCCGTATTTGTACTTGTAATCGTAACATTTACTGCAAGCTCGCCATTGAAATAGGAGGCGTTGGGGGTTTCGGAGAACCGATCGCGGATAATGGCGACATCCTTTAAACGCACTGCCCTTCCTTCCACATCTCCCCGAACTACGATATTGGATAGCTCATCCCCATAATACGAGCGGTTATTGGCTCTTATCAGATATTCTTCTGTTACTGTTTTGATATTTCCTCCCGTTACAAGGATATTGGCGTTGGAAACGGCTTGGGCGACATCGGCAAAGGACAGATTGTACGCCAAAAGACTGTTCTCGTCTACTGCAATCTCTATTTCCTCGTCAGGATAGCCATCTATTTGTATCTGTGAAATACCGTCAATCGCTCTAAGATTGTTCTCAATCTGACGGGCAATTTGTTTTAATGTTGCCAATGGAATATCTTTTCCGCTTACGGCAAAACTGATGGTCGGCCTTACAGGTTCTTGCTTGGCCACAATCAAAGGTTCCATTCCCGTTGGGAAGGTCGGCACACGATCCACCGCATTTTTAACCTCCAATAGCATAAAATCAACATTCCGTTCCTTTTCAATCTCTACATTGATGGTACCACTGTTCTCCCTTGAAGTAGATGTTACCCGTTCTACTCCTTCGAGTCCTTTGAGGTTATCCTCTATTTTTAGAACAATTCCTTCCTCTATTTCTTGTGGCGAGGCGCCTGGATAAGCAATAGTTATGGTAATGTTCCGAGCTTCGTTGAGTGGAAAAAATGATGATTTCAAGGAAAGAATCCCTACAACCCCAAAGACAAAAAATGCCAAAATAAAGACATTTACTGCCATGTGGTATTTAATAAAATACGAGATGAGATTTCTCATGGCGGGGTTTTTTTAAGATTTGCTTTCGTCAAAAGTGCGCACCAACATACCGGCATAGGCACCCGTCATCGGTTTGGCAACGATCACTTGACCGTCAGGAACATTTTTGAGCACAACGGTCTTGTCCGTAAAAAATACCGGGTCAACATCCATTAAATCCAAAATGGAATCACGTACCACAAAAATTTGGTTGTTTTCCAATAAAAGTGATCTATTGATCTCAATGGCATTGGGCTCTTCCTTGGCCTCGAGATTGGCCTCAAGATATTGACCTTCTTTCAAATTATCTCCTTTGACCTCTATGTACACCATTATGGTCTGGGAATTTTGGTCTACCCTACTATTTACCCGTGTGACCTCGCCCATGTAGGTCTGGGTCTTTTCTAAATTACTGAGTTCTACCTTACGGCCCACTCTTAAGAAATCTCCGTAGGTTTTGCTTACGGATACTCCCAATTCATATAATCCAGTATCAATAAACTCGCCTAGTTTTTGTCCCGACCTAACCAAAGTCCCCTCAGTGACCAAAGCCTCGGTCAATACGCCGGTGAATGGAGCTGTTATGGTATACTTGGACAAACGCTGTTCCAAATTCTTGACATTGTAGTATGTTGTGATGATTTCCCTTCCAGTTATAAAGAACTTTTCTTTTTCGGAATCCAACTGAGGAAGTTCCGGTGTGGTCTTCTCCAAATCGAATCCATTAAGATATTGCTGCCATTTGGGATAGATTTCTGGATAATCAAGTCTAAGGTCTGGCATTATGGAAGTAAGCAAATTGTACAGATTACTTTTGGCGGATTGTACAGTGGCATAATACTCGCTGGCATCTATTCTGATAAGTGTTTGGCCAGCGGCATATTCCTGTCCTGTTCGGAACAATTTACTTCCCGGCCTAAAAACACCTTGTACCTCGGAATAGAGTTCGACTCTCTTTTTGGCCTGAAGATTTCCATTTGCGGGAACCTTTATCGGTACGGTGGTATTCTGAACCGTATCCACAAAAACTGTCTTTACTATTTTTTGTGATGGCGGTCTTCTATTGTCTTTGCTATCGGCGATTAAGCCAGCAAAATATAGGGAGGCAAAAATAATTACACCTCCAAGAACAGCCGATATTATTAGCTTTCGCATGCGCTAGTTGGTTTAGTCGGTGCAAATCTATCCCCTACATTTTTTACAATGGTTAAATATTTCATAAAATCTATCGAAAATTTTGTCACAAAAAAAATGGGGATACACGCCTGTATCCCCAAACCAAACAAACTAAAGTAATACTAACTACTCGTTTTCGTTTACGTCCTCGAATTTGGTATCTGCCATTCGAGTACGGTCTATTTTAATTTCATTGAACTTTGGAGCCAAAGTCTTATCGTCAGAATCAAAAACCAGAAACTGCTTGGAATCCATGTTGTGCAACACATTAAAGGAATTGAACCTGTTGTTTTGAAGTTGCAATATCTTTAAACTCGCCAATTGTCCGAATTCGGCTGGAATCTCCCCACCCAGTTGGTTGTTGGACAAAACCAGCTCTTTCAGTTGGACCAAATTCCCAATTTCCGCAGGTATCTGTCCTTCCAATTTGTTCTCAAAAAGACCCAAAGCCTCCAAGTTTGAAAGATTACCTATAGATTTGGGTATATCTCCTTTTAGATTGTTGCTGGATAAATTAAGCTCTTTCAAATTTTTAAGCTCTCCAAAGCTTTCAGGTATAGTTCCCGTTAAAAAATTATTGAACATAGAAAAAATTTCCAACTGTTTAAGATGGCCTATCCCTTCAGGAATTTCACCTTTGATTCTATTCATCTCTAAACGCAACATTTTGAGCTTCTCCAATTTGACCAAATCTTTGGGAAGTACACCCGTAATCTGGTTAAACGCCAAGTTTAACGTGGAAATATGCTTAAGGTCGCCCAAACTTTCGGGCAACGTACCATTTAAATTGTTCATAAATAAGGTAAGCCCAACCACATGTCCCTGACTGATTTCTACACCTTTCCAGGTGTTGACAGGGGCATCCAAATCCCAAGAAGAGTTCCATTCCTTGCCATTGGTACTGTTGTAAAGGTCTACCAATGCAGATTTTTCTTTGGGGGAAACCTGTCCATTGGCCAACGATATACCAGCTGAGGACATCAAACAAAAGAGAAAAATCGTAATACGAAGCATTATTTCTTATTTAGTTGTAGGAAATTTACTTACAAAGTAATAGAAATGAGAAACATCTTACAAGTTTTATCGATAAACTCACAGCTATATGTTGTGAATTCACAAAAAAACGTTGTAAGAAAACGGTAATTTCTCTTAATCCAATGCTTCTAGTTCATGGGATAGGGTTTCCCAGTCTTCCATAAGACCTTCCAATTCTTTCTTTTTTCCTTCATACTTGTCAAAAAAGTTTGGTTTGGCAATGGTAGTATCATAGTCCATAAGAAGGTTGTGGTCAATATCTGCAATTTCTTTTTCCAATTGCGATATTTTCTTTTCTACACCACTGAGTCGATTCTTCAGTGATTTTTGCTTTTTCTGGATGTGGTAATCACTTTCCTTTATTTTTTCTTGGGGCTTTTCCTCTTTCTTTTGATCTCCTTTTTCAACACTTCGGAAATCATCCATTTTACGCTGTTCCAAGTAAAAATCAATATCGCCTAAATATTCCTTGATTCCCCCTTCCTTGAATTCGTAAACTCTATCCGTCAATCCCTGAAGAAAATCACGGTCGTGGGACACCAATATCAGTGTACCTTCAAAACTTTGCAAAGCTTGTTTCAGCACATTTTTGGATTTAATATCCAAGTGGTTGGTAGGTTCGTCCATCACTAGCACGTTAAAGGGCTGCAATAACATCTTTGCCAATGCCAAGCGGTTTCTTTCACCTCCTGACAATACTTTTACATACTTGTCCACATCATCGCCCCTGAACAAAAATGAGCCTAAAATATCCCTGACCTTACTCCGGTTGCTCTCGTTGGCCGCATCGATCATAGTATCCAAAATGGTTTTGCTGCCATCCAGATACTCGGCTTGGTTCTGGGCAAAATACCCTAGCTGCACATTATGTCCGATTTTTAGGTTTCCCTGATAATCGAGCTCACCGACCATAATCTTGGCCAAAGTGGTCTTACCCTGTCCGTTTTGGCCAACGAAAGCTGTTTTGCTTCCCCTTTCCACCAAAAGGTCGATATCCTCTAATACTCTTTTAGAACCGTACCTTTTTGAAACACCATCCAATTCGGCAATCACCTTCCCAGGATTTATGGACACAGGGAAACGCAGGTTCATTACACTGTTATCCTCTTCATCTACCTCGATCCGCTCCATTTTATCCAACTTCTTGATCAAGGATTGTGCCATGGAAGCCTTACTGGACTTGGCCCTGAACTTTTCTATCAACCTTTCGGTCTGCTGAATTTGTTTTTCCTGATTTTTTTGGGCACTCAATTGTTGTTCCTTGATCTCTTTTCGGTGCACCAAAAATTGTGAATAGGGTTTACTGTAATCATATATCCTTCCCAAAGAAATCTCGATGGTACGGTTGGTGACATTATCCAGAAACATTTTATCGTGGGAAACGATTACCACTGCTCCTGTAAAGTTCCTTAAAAATTGTTCCAGCCATATGATGGACTCGATGTCCAAGTGGTTGGTAGGCTCATCGAGCAAGAGCACATCGTTACTCTGGAGCAACAGTTTGGCAAGTTCGATTCGCATCCGCCACCCACCGGAAAATGTATCGGTGAGCTTGTTGAAATCTTCTCGCTTAAAACCTAGTCCAAGAAGAACCTTTTCGGTATCGCCTTGGTAATTATACCCTCCCAAAATTTCATATCGATGGGTAACATCGTTCAGATCCACCATTAATTGGTGATAACCATCGCTTTCATAATCTGTACGTTCTGCCAAAGCCGTATTGATCTCGTCCAGCTTCAACTCCATCTCCTTGATCTCGGAAAATGCCTGGTAGGATTCTTCCAACACGGTTCTACCTTCCTCAAAATCGATGTCCTGTTTTAGAAACCCAATCTTGACGTTTTTCTCGGTTGCTATAGCACCTTCGTCCAAAGACATTTCCTTGGCCAAGAGTTTGAGCATTGTTGATTTTCCGGCACCGTTCTTTCCGATAAGCCCTACCCTGTCGCCCCCATTGAGACGAAAAGATATTTCCTCGAACAGGTATTCCCCTCCAAAGGCTACGGATAGATTATGAACATTTAGCATTTTATGTGACCTTGATTACAAAACATTAATTGGCGAATGTGTACTTTTGTACAAAAGCCGTGCAAATGTTAAAAAAAGGAACCAAAATGTACAGCATTTTAACAGGAAACTGTCCAAGATGCCAAGAGGAGAGCATGTATGAAAAGTCCAATCCCTATGTACTTTCCAAAATTTTTAGCATGAAAGAAAGGTGTTCGCATTGTGGCTTAAGATATAAGATAGAGCCTTCTTTTTTTTATGGAGCCATGTATGTCAGCTATGGTGTGGGCATTGCCTTTGCCGTAGCCGCCTTTGTAATCTCATTCTTGTTCCTGGACGCTTCATTACCTACGACTTTTATTGCCATAGTGGGCACTTTGGTGGTTTTTATGCCGGTTATTATCAGACTCTCCAGAAACATCTGGATCAATCTTTTTGTAAAGTACGATGCTACCTCTGCTAAAAAGCACGAAACCGCATAAAGCTAATTTGAGTAGTATTTTTTAGTAAATCGTTGAACATTCATTTCTGGGTCGAGCTCGGATTTTGTTTCTATATAATCGAAAAGTTGTTTGGAAGCGTACGGCCCGATCATTACTCCCCTTGAACCAAATCCGTTTAACACATAAAGGTTTTTGTGTTCTGGATGTCTTCCCACCAATGGTCTACGATCCACAACCGTTGGTCTAATACCCGCTACATGATCCACAACCTCAAAATCACACTTTAAAAAGGTCTTCAACTTTTCCAAAAGCTCATTTTTGGACTCCTCCGTGGGCATATTGGTCTTGTCCTTCCACTTGTAGGTAGCGCCGACCAAATACCTGTCTTGACCCATCGGAATGGTGAAAACGGATGATTTTATAACGTTGTTCTCTCTATATTCCGGAGCATGGATCATCAATAATTCCCCTTTGGTCCCATTTAAAGGCAGATATCCAAAATAGGGGTCTTGCTTGAGGCCAAAACCACAAGCGAACACGAGATTTTTTGCCGTTTCATTCTTGTACGATACGGTTTCATCGGTAGTTGATATCGCATTAAAATCCAGCGATTCCTCTAAAAGCAAATCTCTATTCTTGAGATAACTTCTGTACGACCTCACCAAAGCGGCAGTATCAATTCTACCTGTATATTTTACTTCTCCGAAACCATACGGAGCGTCAATGGCGGGATTGTTATTGGGGAGCAATTTAGTGGATAGAAAATAATCCAGATTTGGACGGTCAGAAGCTTCAAACCATAGGTTCTGCTCTTCAATAGAGGCAAATTTCCGGAGCACAGGAAGATCATTATCGATAGTGATCCCTAATTTTTTTTCTAAATTTTGATAAAACGGTTTTGCTACTTCCAATTGCATTTTGGCTTTCCACGCCATGGTAAACCGCTTCAAAATAACTGGGTTGTACAATCCACCCGCCACTTGGGACGCCTGTTGGGATTCATCGGTAATCACCTTAAAGGTTTTTTCGTTTTCTTCCAGAACTTCACAAAAAGAGATTCCCGCCAAACCTAGACCTACTACAATATAATCAACCATACCACAAAATTAGCGAACTGAGCGAATCCTTGACATTTTCATTTGACTTTAAACCAAAAAAAACGCCGCACTGAGTGCGGCGTTTTGCTTTATTGAATTGGAAATATTCTATGAACGATTAATACGCCCACATATCTTGTTCCCTATCTCGTATACCCTCTTTGATTCTTTGGGCTTCCAAGAGCTGGAACAGTGCATTATCAAAAATGTAATCGTTTATCTCACGATCTTCGTGAACGTTTTCTTCTTTATAGATGACACCGTTGAATCGACGTGCGTTCAACAGCATATCAAAAGAAATGGGCCTTGCCGAGTTTTGCTGGTTGTACACCTTGGCATCGTGCAAAATTTTACGTGCCGCTGGATACCAAACCCAGAATAACTCTACTTTGTTCTCCCCCGTTCCCATAGATTCATCGTCTATGAAGTTTACGTCAGGAGCAACTGGGGCAATTCCCAATAAACGATACTTAAGCTCACCTTGGCGCTTATCGAAATACCACATTCCTTTGATTCTGAACTCCTCAATATCAGCGGCTGTCAAATCCCTTCTGTTGATAAACTCAGGGGATATTTGCTCACCGGCATTCAATTGTTCATATCCAAGATCAGTGGTATCCACTTTACGCAAGGTTGCCGAAAGGTCTTCCAACTTTCTCTTCTCTGTAAAGTAAGAGTCTGCATATACCTCGGTAAGGTTACCGTTTCTGATGTTTTTCATCAAAACGTGGTATAAAGACCTTCTATCGGCACCAATACCTATGGTATCGGTCGGATAATACAATGGAAAGTTAACTCGCTCGTCAAGATCGATGATTTCCCAGACGGTCTTGGACCAAAGGATATCCCTATCGTCCACATAACCGTATGCTAAAGGCTCATCGGCATCTTGCTCTATTTGAGCTTGGGTTTTTTTACCGATATCTTCGGGCAGCTTGGCATTCAAAATGTTTGCCTGCGCCATGATTGATACTGGCAATATGCCCAACAATCCTATTAATAATGCGTTTTTCCAATTCATGATCACTTGTATACTTTTTATACTTCTTAGTTTGTAAGCTCAACCACTACAGGAGATACTTTTTTCAACTTGTAGCTCTTGTTGTTTGTGATGTAAGCTTGGATATCGAATATCTGGACAGATTCACCTCTATCTGCTCTCTTAAGTGCAGATTTGGCTCTGGCATCCAATTTGTTTCCATTTACAACTACAGTAGGTTGACCAGGAACTTTGAACTTAAACTGGCTTACAGCAAGGTTCAAGTCAAAATCAAAGTCTTCCAACATAGCACTAACAGTGGAAATTTCCAGGTTGTTTCTTGGCATCTTAACGCTACCAGACTCACCTCGAACGGTACCGCTCGGTCTTGGGATATCCTTGATACGGAACTCGGACTTTGTGCTGATTCCTTTACCATCTGGCAATGTACCAGAAGCGGTAATCGTCACAGATCTACCTGTACCTGGGTTCATAACATATTGGCTTCCGCTTCTTCTACTCAAACCAGGAGCATTTGCAGACACCTTGTTATCTGGAATTCCAGGGATAGAGATTGTCATTGGGTTGGCAACACCACGGTACACTACGTTCATTTTATCAGCAGAGATAACCGCTGCATTAGGCATAGAGATCGTAGCAAAAGTGTTGTTTACTTCCACTGGAACTTCTTCACCGTCCTGCATAAAGGTCATTGTTCCTTTGATGGTGTGATCACCTGGAGTACCGGCACTGATCAACATTTTGATACCGCCAGCTTCCAATTCGTAATCTTTACCTTCTGTCATTGGTCTTCCGTCCAAAGTCAACTCAGCTTTAACAGGAGTAGAGGTCTTGTCAGTTTTGCTAACAATGATTTTTCCATCGTACTTTTCACCTGCGTAGTAGGCTGTTTTAGGAGCAGACAATGAACTTGCAAAGTTGGTCAAGGATACAGCTTCGGTCAACTCACCTTCCAAAAGGGTTTTCAACACCTCTTGCTCAGTAGTTTTGATGTCAGCTTGCAATTGGGTCATCTTGGTCAAAGAAGCCACCAATGGGAATCCTTCGTAGTGATAGTTGATCCAATCTTGACGGGTTCCGTCTCTTTTCTCAACTTTACCATCTTCATCACCTGTAGCAAAACGAGCTTTTACTGCAGATTTCAAAGATTCGAACTTACCTTCTGGCAATGCATTGATCACACCATCACGGTAGTTGTTGATGTATTCCATGAACTTTTTTCCTTCTGGGCCTAAATTGTCACCTTGAAAGAATTTTTGGTCCAAGTAGTCGGATTTGTCCATAACCACATAATCTTTTGGGTCCTCCAAATCTGCGGTCATTTCTTTTTTCAATCCTTCCAAATAGCTGTAGTAGCTATCGGAAAGCTCTTTTACTTTTTGAGCATCTTCGTAAAGCGCTCCGTACTCTTCAGCATTTTCGGAAGCTTTGGTTTCCAAGCTAGCAAAGAAGCTAGCGTTATTGGAATCCATACTCGTGTTGGAAGTTTCCAACTTTTCGTTCATAAGTCCGAATGCCGCAAGTACTTCCTTGCTCATATTAAGGGCCAACATCGCGATGAAGATCAAGTACATGAGGTTGATCATCTTCTGACGTGGTGTTTGTTTTCCTCCTGCCATGTTTTTCTAATTAGATTTAATAATTAATTTGATTTGGTTTGTTTTATGTTGATCAAACTCTAATTAGTTTCTTCCGCCCATGGCTGTAAGCATACCACCGTAAACTCCGTTCAAAGAAGAAAGGTTAGTGGCCAATGATTGCATTTGGTCTTTCAAAGCACCTGCATTTTGTACAACTTCCTCGTTGATGGAAGCTTGTCTGCTAGCACTTTCCAATTGTACTTTGTACAAGCTGTTCAAAGATTCCATTTGAGCTGCTGCGTGAGACAATTCCTCAGAATACTTCTTAGTGTGTTGGATAGCATCTGTTGTAGGAGTGATATTCTTAGCGGCACCTTCAAAACTCTTGATGCTTTCGCCCAAGTTGGCAAAAAGATCAGAATCGATTTTGGCTTCTTTTAGTAGGTTGTCCAATTTCTTGGAAAGAAGACCTTCAGCTTCTTGAGCATCTTTAGCTTCTTGTTTTCTGGAAGCAGATTGCTGACCACCAGCTAATTCTGGATAAACCAAAGACCAATCGTACTCATCGTCTACTGGTTCAAATGCAGAGATAGCAAAGATCAATGCTTCGGTAATAAGACCAACAGCAAGAAGAAGTCCACCTGTAAGTGGTCCAAACTCCCAGTGAAGGATCTTGAACAATGCACCAATAATTACTACCGATGCTCCAAGCCCGTAGGCCATGTTAAACAGCTTTTTTGTTGATTTTGACTGCGCCATAATTCTAGTTTTAATTAAGTTATATAAAAAATAAGTATTTGGTTACTACTCTTACTTGTTTATATAATGTTCTCTCGTTGTTTTATTATAGTCCGCTTCTGCTACCGTTGGTCGAATCTTCTTCTCCCATGTAATCTTGAACGGTTCTGAATCCAATGTAACTTCTTGCTGAATCTTGGTATTCGTAATCCCTGGTACTTACTTGAAGGAAGTAGGCAACATCTTTCCAAGAACCTCCGCGGATTACTTTACGTTGATTGTCCTGTGAGCCGATATTCGGGTTCATGGTCGACAAGTATTCGTATGCACCTTGGTCAAAACTTGAGTTTGTCCATTCGGAAACATTACCTGCCATATTGTAAAGGTTGTACTCGTTTGGCTCAAAAGATTTAGCTTCTACAGTATACAGAGCGGCATCGGCTGCATAATCTCCACGTTGTGGTTTAAAGTTGGCCATAAAACATCCTGTATCACTGATCACATACGGACCGCCCCAAGGATATGTTCCGCCTTCGATTCCTCCTCTTGCAGCGTATTCCCACTCAGCTTCGGTAGGCAATCTGAACTGATTCACAAATTGCTTGCCACGACTTTTTTGGTCATCGTTCTTGAACTTGGTTCTCCAGTTACAGAAAGCTTTTGCCTGCATCCAGTTAACACCTACTACAGGATAATCACTGTAAGCATCGTGCCAAAAGTAATCGTTGTGCATTGGCTCGTTGTAGCTGTATTCAAAATCTCGAATCCATACCGTGGTATCAGGATAGATCTCCAATTCTTCATGCTTGATGAAATCTTTTCTGTTACCGGTTCTTGCCCTGGCAGCAGCTTCGATATCCATCCAGCTGTACTTGTACTTTAATTTGGTTACATCCACACTTCTCAACCCGTTGTAGCTCTCCTCTTCAGGAAGGTAAATGGAATCCATTACCTCAGCATAGTACTCATCTGGATATTCGGATGTGTCCCATACCAAGTCCACATCTTTGTTCAATGCCCTTCCTTCGTAGCCTGTTGCTCCCAGACCCGCGTAGTTATCAAGCATATACTTATCATAAACGGAAAGTTCGGTAGTGTCCGTATCCTTAAAAGCATACTCCCCGATACCTTCATCCTCTGGGCTTATTCCCAGCTCGTCGGCCAAAATGGCCAATCTTGTTCTTACTATGGAATCCTTGACCCACTCCACGAACTGTCGGTACTCACTATTGGTGATTTCCGTATCGTCCATATAAAAGGAGCGTACGGTAACCGTTCTTGTGGGAGCGTTCAATACTTTTGCCTGATCCTCTTCGGCTTTACCCATAACAAAGGCGCCGCGGGGAATCAGTTCCATGCCATAGGGTTTTTCTGGATGCCATTTTTTACCACTGACCCCAACTAGTTCACCTTTTGATCTTGATTTAGAGCCACAACTGGTAAGCAAAAAAACAAGTGCTATAGATGAAAAGAATAGCTTTCTCATACTTTAGGTTAAATTATTCGATTCAAGATTTTTAACTGTTCTACACAGGTTCATTATTTTCAAAACTGATTTTTGAATGAATTATTGTGCAGCAAACAATTAATGGTCAAAATTTAATTTAATTAGTTCAGCCCTTTTCTGTAGGCTTTGAACCACCTTTCGGGAATGTTCTGGTTGCAAGCATCCAGATAGTCCTCTTCGGTGCATGGTAATAACGCCACCGAATTTGTTTTAGTATGTTCAGCTAAAATTGTTGGCACTTCTACCCACCATCTTTCTGTAACATGGCTTTTGAAGAAGACCAATTCCTCGGTGTCCGTAGGCACGGTAAACTTTGTGAAGTCTTCGCTCTTAGAGCTTGGGTATTCTTTTATTCTAAAACTCAACCCTTCTATAAAGTACCAAATGATCTGTGCGATCATCTGAAAGGCTTGGTATGAATTCTCTCCCTCGTAAATACCGAACAAGGTTACTTTATCGCTTATCCCGGCGTAACGGGCAATGGCACATATCTCCCTTCCGGTAAATCCGTTGGGGGAAAAATTTCTGGAGCCGCCCATTTCGCTTGCCCGAATCGCCCTTAAATCCAGGCTTACGATATCACTACTGCGCAATACCGGTTCCGCTAATTCTATGTTGGCAACTATCTCTCCCAATCGGTAAGCATCAAAAAATAGACGCTCCATCAAATCCTTTTCCTCTTGGGCATTAAAGTAGCTCTGGTAGCCAATGTTGGAAAAATTGAAAAGGTTGTTGGGCTTATCAGTTATGATTTTACTCATGTAGGAATGTGATGAAATCAACTCGTCATCCTCACCAAAGTCGAACCGGCTATCGATGGAGACGAGATTCACCATATTCTTTATTTTATCAAAAGCACGGTAGGTAGGAAAGGTAATATCCTGGGTAAGCCCCAACACAATCGGGATTATGTTTTCCTCGAGCAGACCTGCAACAATTTCTTTTACCACAAAATAAGTATCCTCGACGGTATTTCCTTCCTCTACGTCGCCAATATCTATAATAGTGGAGTTCCAGTTACCCATCATAAGACGGTAAAGCTGGATACGGACCTCGTCAAGATCCAATTTTTCGGGCTTTTTCTCGAAAGCGTTTCTGGATTCCAAGACGCCAAAAATGGCGACATCAGCTTGAGCGAATACAGGTAGCCCATCCTTTTCGGTATGCATGTGAACGTTCTTGCCCAATGCTTGTTCTGGCAACAATTCGGAATGTGCCAATACCTTGTCCTTGACCGGAACCAGAAAGTCGAACGCCATAGTTATTTCTTAGCTTTTGTCTTGGCTTTTTTCTTTGGTGATTTTTTTTCCAATAGGGCCTGCGCTTCTTCCAAGGTGATTTTTGTGGCATCCACATCCTTGGAAAGTTCCACTTTCACTCTACCTTTTATAATATTATGTCTTCCCCAACGGGCTTTTTCTATTCGTATCTTTTCCTCTGGCCACTCTTGAATAAGTTTCTCGGCCTCTTTTTTCTTTTTAGCCTCAATTAGTTCAGCAATATCTCCGTCGGATAGATTATCAAAATCATATTTCTTGTTCACGTTGATGAACATACCGTCCCACTTGATAAATGGTCCAAACCTACCCACTCCCTTGGTAACATCCTTTCCTTCATATGTGCCAATGGGCGCATCCGCCTTTTGCTTTTCCTTGATAAGCTCAATGGCACGGTCCATATCAACATCAAAAGCGCTTTCGCCCTTATCCAGTGATATAAACTTTTTGCCAAATCGAACATAAGGACCGTATCTACCTACATTAGCTTCTACTTCTTCTCCTTCGTAAACACCTAACTTTCGTGGAAGCTCAAAAAGGGTCATGGCTTCTTCAAAAGTAATGGTACCTATGGACTGATCTGGCAGCAAGCTGGCAAACTCCGGTTTTTCTTCATCATCCACGGTCCCGATCTGAACCATCGGTCCAAAACGGCCCAATCGCACGGAGACTTGTCTTCCTGATTTTGGGTCTGTTCCCAAAACACGCTCGCCACTGGCACGCTCGGCATTTTCCTCCACTTCCAATACATTCGGATGAAAATCTTTATAGAAATTCTTCATCATTTCCTGCCAATCTTCATCTCCTGAAGCGATTTCATCAAAATCCTCTTCTACCTGAGCGGTAAAGTTGTAATCCAAAATTTGTGTAAAGTGAGTCACCAAAAAGTCGTTTACGATCATCCCTATATCGGTAGGTACGATCTTTCCCTTTTCGGAGCCGACCATTTCGCTCAACTGGCTATCGGAGACTTTTCCATCTTCCAATACCAACTGTACATATTTACGTTCTGAGCCTTCTACGGTACCTTTTTCCACATAGCCCCTGTTCTGAATGGTAGATATGGTAGGTGCGTAGGTAGATGGTCTTCCGATGCCCAGCTCTTCCAATTTCTTTACCAAAGAAGCTTCCGAATAGCGGTAAGGGGGCCTTGAAAATCTTTCGGTTGCCGAAATAAACACATTTTGAAGAGGCTCCCCCACTTTCATGGCCGGCAGCATTCCTTCTTGCTCTTCACTATCCTCATCATCAGTCCCTTCAAGATAAACCTTTAAGAAACCATCAAATTTTACCACTTCACCGTTCGCAGAGAATTCCTCACCGTGGGTACTGGCTTTTATCTTAACATTGGTACGTTCCAACTGGGCATCGCTCATTTGGGATGCCAGGGTACGTTTCCATATCAATTCATATAATTTGGCCTGATCTCGCTCCAATTGGGGCGATTGCAGTTTCATATCGGTAGGGCGGATGGCCTCGTGAGCCTCTTGTGCCCCTTTGGATTTGCCTGTAAAGTTTCTGGTTTGACTATATTTTTCACCGTAGTTATCCAGAATAGCATCTTTTGCCGCAGCCAATGCTTCGTTGGAAAGGTTGACACTATCCGTTCTCATATAAGTAATAAGACCTGCTTCATATAAACGCTGTGCCACCTGCATGGTGCGGCTAACCGAAAAGTACAGTTTTCTAGAAGCTTCCTGTTGCAAGGTAGATGTGGTAAACGGTGCTGCAGGGGATTTTTTTGCCGGTTTCTGGGCCAAATCGGAAACTGAAAAGTCCGCCCCAATATTTTCCTTTAAAAATGATTCTGCTGCTTGCTTCGTCGGAAACGTAGTGTTCAGCCTTGCTGCAAATGTATTTCCTTCGTTGGTCTTAAATTCCGCTTTGATACGAAAAGAAGCCTCTGGCGTAAAGCCTTCGATCTCCCTTTCGCGCTCAACGATCAAACGTACCGCTACGGATTGTACACGCCCAGCCGAAAGTCCCGGTTTTATTTTCTTCCAAAGAACGGGTGATAGCTCATAACCCACCAACCGGTCCAAAACCCTACGGGCCTGCTGTGCGTTAACCAAATTATAATTAATATCCCTTGGATTTTCTATTGCCTTTTGGATAGCCGATTTGGTAATGGAATTGAAAACAATACGCTTTGTCTTGCTTTTGTCCAACCCCAACTCTTCTGCCAAATGCCAAGATATGGCCTCTCCCTCTCGGTCCTCATCACTCGCAAGCCATATGGTTTCTGCTTTTTTAGCCAAGTCCTTGAGTTTTTTTACCAAGGCTTTTTTCTCCTTGTCAACAGTATATTTCGGCTTAAAATCGTTCTCCACATCTACTCCAAGCTCTTTCGAGGGGAGGTCGGCAATATGCCCAAAACTGGACTCTACTTGAAATTCTTTTCCTAGAAACCGTTCAATGGTCTTTGCTTTGGCGGGGGACTCTACAATAACTAAATTCTTTGGCATGCACTTGGTTTTGTCCTAACAAAAGTATATCAATTTTTCGATTTTGTGGTTTTGCCCTTTACCAATAAAAAAATATCCCACTAAAAGTGGGACAAGAAAAGTTGATTTTTCATCTAATTAAGACCTATCTGACTAATTAGCTTAATACCGCTATCAAGATATTCATATTGGTAGAGTATACCGTCACCTACCATGATCAATTGATTTTCCATTGGGATTACGTCATAAGCAACTATATCTTCAAAATGGTTCAGTTCTATCAAATCATTAATATCGGTCTTATCATAAACTTTAAGACCTGAATCTCCATCGCAGATAAAGATTTTTTCATCCTTGATGCCAAGACCATATGGCCCATCCATAGTATAGGTTATGGCCAGCTCAGGGTTTTCGATATTGGAAATGTCCACGATATATAACCCGCTCTCGGTAGCCCCGCACATATTTCCGCCCCTTAAAGTCACGTAAGCATAATCTCCATCCACCACAACAGGGTCACAGGCCGTGCCATGTTGAAACTCCGACACAAAAGTCGGTGTTGCAGGAGATGAAATATCATAGATGTACATTCCCCTCATACTTCCCAAGAACAGATAATTGTCCCTATTAAAAATGGTTTCAATATCAAAACCGGCATGCACATCGTCCAAAACCTGCGGATTGTCCAAATCTGAGATATTGAAGATATTGATATTATGACTATCGACAGCGTACAGATAATCCTCTACAATTTTGAACCTTGCCAACGACCCACCTTGACCAGTTCCTCCACTGGCATCGTTCGCCATTTCGGCAAAAGCAATCCCAAAATCCCCGAAACGGGATTGATACTCCTCCTCCGACATACGTTCGGAAACCATTTCCCATCCGATCACAATATCCTCAGAATTGTAACTGTAATCACCATAGTCGACCAAATCTGCCTCAAATGGAGCTACCACATAACTTTGCAACACGTTTTCGAGTCTATTTACAATCGTGATATTATCCAAATCGGAAATATCCAGCACCACCAGATCCATTAAACTATCGGCAAATAGGTAATCGTTCTTTACCGAAATATCCACATTCCCCGGAATTTGAATAAAGGCCACTTTAACGGGCTGGTTCGGATTGCTGTTGTCTATAACATGCACCCCCCTGTACTTATCACTAATAAAGATATAATCTTGATAGGTATAAACTTTTCCCGATTCCTCTACGGGTCGAGGAGCGATAACATCTACACTGTTGGCAAACTCGGTCCGATTCATAGTCAAGGGACGGGCCACCAAATATTCCTCGTATTTGCCGTTGGCATCATCATCCGAACAAGAAGTAAACAACAAAAAATTGATGCACAAAAGTAAGAGCAGCTTGGTTTTCATAGCGGTTTATGTTTTACTTATCTAGATGCAAACCAAAACATTACGTTGCGCCGTTGGGTACAAAAAATTATACATCCATGGAAATTCCAATGGCATCTTTATAAACAAAGTAAATGGGAATTTTACTGAACATCATGGTAAAGAAAAACCCGATAAAACATAAGATAACGCCAAGTTGTGATGCCAATGAGGACACCAATATCAATAAAAACAGCATTAACCAGTTTTTATGACCAAGCGAAAAACCTGCTTTTACAATTTCGATAGCAGAGAGTTCTTTGTCAAATGCAAAAAAAGCCGGGAACAAAGACAGTGGAACCATCAAATAAAAAAGCCCCAAACCACAGGTCAGCATTCCAGCAATGGATAGTCCAAAAATGATAAGACTTAAGATTACTGCCTTTCCCAAATATTTCCTTTTAAAGTAATAAAAGTAATCATCCTTACCAGATTCATTCAGGTCATATTTTTTACAGATCCGCAAAAAACCTGCGTTCAAACAAATAGCGACCATCATCACGGCCGTCATAAAAATCGGCATGATCAATATCATTATACCGCCAACGGCAGGTGGCAACTCTTCACTTTCAAAGGCATTTGGATCGGAAATCCCATAGGAAATCAGTGGAGCATAGAACAACAGATAAAATGGAAGAATACTCACCATTGTCAGCACAAGAGTTATAAAACCTTGCAGCCATACTTTTTTGAAAAGTTCCACGGAGTTATTAAAAATACTACCGAACTCAATAGGGCCACTTTGGTTGATTCTTTCGGTTATATTGGTAAAATTCATCCCTTACTTAATTTAGTTTTTAATCCTGAAGGTAACACTAACAGGGGATATCGCAATTTATTATTAAAAAATACTGCCATATTGTCACTAAAATGTAATAAGCACTATCTTTGCACCCCATTGAAACATTTATGATAGAGGAAAAAAGCGTGGAAAAGATAATAGACGAAAGCCAACAAGGAAGTACGTTATCGCTGGAAAACAACGAAAAGAACGGTCGAAAGCTCTACATTGAGAGTTATGGTTGCCAGATGAACTTTTCCGACAGCGAAATTGTTGCATCCATTTTGGCCAAGGAAGGTTTCAATACCACCCAAGACCTGAACGATGCAGATTTGGTTTTGGTAAATACATGCTCCATTCGTGAAAAGGCAGAACAGACCGTTCGCAAGCGTTTGGAAAAATTCAACGCCGTAAAAAGAACCAAACCCAACATGAAAGTGGGTGTTTTGGGATGTATGGCCGAACGTTTGAAGAGTAAGTTCCTGGAAGAAGAAAAAATTGTAGACATGGTGGTAGGCCCCGATGCTTACAAAGACCTGCCCAATTTAATCCAAGAAATTGACGAAGGCAGAAATGCGGTGAACGTTATCCTTTCCAAAGATGAGACCTATGGCGATGTGGCGCCGGTTCGATTAAATACAAACGGAGTCTCTGCCTTTGTCTCCATTACCCGTGGATGTGATAACATGTGTACCTTCTGTGTGGTACCGTTTACCCGGGGAAGGGAACGTAGCCGCGACCCGCAATCCATTTTGGAGGAAGTAAACGACCTATGGGACAGAGGTTTCAAGGAAATCACCTTGTTGGGCCAGAATGTGGACAGCTACCTCTGGTATGGTGGTGGATTGAAAAAGGATTTCGACAAGGCTACGGATATGCAAAAAGCCACTTCCGTAAACTTTGCGGGACTATTGGAACTTGTTGCAGAGGCGAAGCCCAAGATGCGTATCCGTTTCTCGACATCCAACCCACAGGATATGACCTTGGACGTAATCGAGGCCATGGCCAAATACAGAAACATTTGCAAGTACATTCACTTGCCCGTTCAAAGTGGAAGCAACCGCATTTTAAAGGCAATGAACCGTTTGCACACTCGTGAGGAATATTTTGAATTAATCGACAACATCAAAAAACTAATTCCAGATTGTGCCATAAGTCAGGACATGATAACCGGCTTCCCCACGGAAACTGAAGAAGACCATCAGGATACCTTAAGTTTAATGGAATACGTGAAATATGATTTTGGATTCATGTTCGCCTATTCCGAACGTCCCGGAACGCTTGCAGAGCGAAAAATGGAAGACGACATTCCTGAAGAAACCAAAAAAAGGAGACTAACGGAAATCATCGACCTTCAGCAAAAGCATAGCTTTTATCGCACGCAACAACACGTAGGAAAAACCGAAGAAATCTTGATCGAGGGGACTTCCAAAAAATCTGACGCTCACTGGATGGGAAGAAATTCACAGAATACTGTAGCTGTTTTCCCAAAAGAACATTACAAAGTAGGTGATTTTGTCAACGTTAAAATTAATGAATGCACCTCGGCTACCCTTATCGGAGAAGCAGTAGGGTATTCAGAAAATAATTAGTAACCATTTGTTATTCCGCACGGATGCTGAGCGTAGTCGAAGCACTATGCGGAATCCAAAAAAATAAGATTCCTGCCTTCGCAGGAAAGACAATATATGGAGAGTGTACAATCCATAAAACAACGGTTCGAGCTTATCGGAAACGATGTAAAACTCAACCGGGCAATAGAAAAAGCGATACAGGTGGCCCCTACGGACATTTCCGTTTTAGTAACGGGTGAAAGTGGAGTGGGAAAAGAATCCATTCCCAAAATTATACACTCGCTATCGCACCGAAAGCATGCCAAATATATTGCGGTAAACTGCGGTGCGATTCCCGAGGGAACCATCGACAGTGAATTGTTCGGGCACGAAAAAGGTGCCTTTACCGGTGCCACTCAGACCAGAAGCGGTTATTTTGAAGTGGCCGATGGCGGAACCATCTTCTTGGACGAGGTAGGCGAGCTTCCACTGACCACTCAAGTACGTTTGCTCCGGGTTTTGGAAAATGGCGAGTTTTTGAAAGTGGGGTCATCTCAGGTTCAAAAAACCAATGTTCGGATTGTGGCCGCCACAAACGTGAACATGTTCGAGGCCATAGAAAAGGAAAAGTTCCGGGAAGACCTTTACTACAGATTGAGCACGGTAGAAATCAATTTGCCACCGCTTCGCGATAGAAGGGACGATATCCATCTGCTTTTTAGAAAATTTGCTTCCGACTTTGGTCAGAAATATAAAATGCCAACCATTCGTTTGGAGGACGATGCGGTGAACCTGCTCTTAAAATACCGTTGGCCCGGAAATATCCGTCAATTACGGAATATTGCAGAACAAGTTTCCGTACTGGAAGAAAACAGGAGTATTTCAGCTTCGACCTTGAACAGTTATCTACCCAATTCCTCTGGTTCCAATTTACCGGCCGTTGTGGGTCAGGCCAAAAAGGAAGGTGATTTTAGCAACGAGCGCGAAATTCTGTACAAAGTGCTCTTTGATATGAAGGGCGACCTCAACGACCTCAAAAAACTCACTTTGGAACTGTTGAAGGATAACGATTCCAACAAGGTTCAACGAGAAAACGAGGGTTTGATTCGTAAAATTTATGGCAATGAAGAGGCTGAAGAAGAAATAGAGCACGAGGAAACACCTGCCGAATTGCTCCATTTGCCCGAGCCTGTTTTGGAACCAACGCCTTCCAATCACTCACAATTGCCCCCGGAGGACAGATATCATTTTGCAGAGGAAATCGAAGAAGAAGAAACCCTATCTTTACAAGAAAAGGAAATCGAATTGATCAAAAAATCGTTGGAGCGCAATAAAGGAAAAAGAAAGGCGGCGGCGGCAGAGCTAGGCATTTCCGAAAGAACGCTCTACAGAAAAATAAAGCAGTACGATCTTTAATTTACCCCAAACAGTTAGAAGTCAGAGATGAAAAAAAATGGAATTAAAATCGCGTTGCTAGGATTGGTTTTCTTCTTGCAAAGTTGTGGTGCCTACAACTTTTCCGGTGCCGATATTGGTACCGCACAGAGTTTTCAGGTCAATTTTTTCCAGAACTATGCGGACCAAACACCCGGCTCGGTAATCGTGCCAGGATTGGGCAGGGATTTTACCTTGGCACTGCAAGATATGATCAACAACCTTACCAGTCTTTCCCTGACAGGGAGCAATGGTGACTTGGTATATGAAGGTGAAATTGTGGAATATAAGGTGATACCCATGACGGCCACTGCCGATCAGCGGACCGCACAAAACCGGTTGACCATGAGCGTAAATGTTCGTTTTTACAACACAACCAAAGAAGATGCAGATTTCGAGAGAAGGTTTTCCTTCTTTTACGATTTTGATGCTGCGGCTCCCCTGCCATCCGTACAGGCCGCTGCGCACGAGGAAATTTTTGAACGACTTACCCAGGACATTTTTAATGCATCATTGGGAAATTGGTAATGATATATGAACATTTCGGATTTTATACATATTCTTCAGAATTCAAATACCATTCTATCTCCCAAACAAACACGGGAACTAGAAGATATTATTGAAGAGTACCCTTATTTTCAGGCTGCACGCGCTTTGCATTTAAAGGGGCTTAAAAATCTGGACAGCTATAAATACAATAGCTCATTAAAGGTAACCGCCGCGCACACCACCGATAGGGATGTGCTATTTGACTATATCACCTCCAAAGAATTTGTTCAGAACAATATCGCGGATGCCATTGCCGGAAGAGGTGCCAAATTGGAGGACCAAGAAGCGGTATCCGAAGAAATTCAGCCCAATCCAAATACGGCAAGCATGCTTTCAGAATCAAACGAGCCTGCCCTTCCTCAAAACCTAAATGAAGCAGAGCAGATTCTGAACCCAAAGCTATTTGAGTCCAAAAAACCTGAGCCCAAAGTTGACAAAGCTGAGGAAATCAAGAAAGAAACAAGCTCCGATTTAAATTTGGGCAAACCCATACCGTTTACCAAAAAAGAAAAACATTCCTTTACAGAATGGCTTCAGCTTACATCCTCGAAAGATGAAGCTGTTGGGCAGCAAGATGTTGTTGAGGATCATCAGGACGAAAACGCCATGGATGATTTGGAACGTAAAAAGAAATTTGAACTGTTGGACAAGTTCATAGAGAACAATCCCAAAATAGTTCCCAAAGAGACCCTTCCAAAAATTAACATAAAAGAGTCCACCAAAATTGACAAAAACGAGTTGATGACAGAGACTTTGGCCAAGGTTTATTTGGAGCAAAAAAAGTATAAAAAGGCCATTCAAGCTTTTAAAATATTGAGTTTGAAATATCCAGAAAAAAGTGGTTTCTTTGCAGACCAAATTCAGGCAGTGAAGAAGCTGCAGAAAGAAAAAGAATAAGAAATGAGCACGTTTTCAATTTTTTTGGTACTGATAATTATCGTGTGCCTTTTGTTAATCTTGGTCATTATGGTCCAGAATCCTAAAGGTGGTGGATTATCATCTTCCTTTGGGGGAAGTGGCAACCAAGTTGTTGGTGGTGTTAAGAAGACTGGGGACTTTTTGGACAAGAGTACTTGGACACTTGCTACCTTGTTGATTGTTTTGATCTTGCTTTCCAATGTTTCCTTAAAAGGGAATTATAGCCAAGCAGATTCCAAATTGTTACAAGGCGATGATACCGAAATACCAGAAACGGTTCCAGAGGAAGTACCTGAACAACTTCCACCGGCCAGCACTACAAGTCCAGTGGACACTATTGGATAATACAAAGTGACAAAGCATAGAAAAATGCCAGCTTGAAATGACAAGCTGGCATTTTTGTTTTCCAGATTGTCAGTTTTTGTGCATTGGCACAATTTCTGTCTCTTATGTTCAAGAATTTTTAAAACAAACACCTAAAAATTAAAAATATGGCTAAAATCAATATCAAACCATTGGCAGACAGGGTTTTGATCGAGCCGCTACAGGCCGAGACAAAAACTGCCTCCGGTATCATTATCCCGGACAACGCAAAAGAAAAACCGCAAAAAGGAACTGTTGTTGCCGTTGGACCTGGAACCAAGGACGAAAAAGTGACCGTCAAAGTAGGTGACACCGTTCTTTATGGAAAATATGCCGGCACCGAACTAAAGTTTGATGGTACCGACTATTTGATGATGCGCGAAAGCGATATTTTGGCAATTGTATAACACAAAAATCAACTAAATAGAAATGGCAAAAGATATTAAGTTTGACATAGATGCACGTGATGGACTGAAAAGAGGCGTTGACAAATTGGCCGAGGCCGTTAAGGTGACCTTGGGACCAAAAGGTAGAAACGTTATCATCAGCAAATCATTTGGAGCACCACAAGTGACCAAAGATGGTGTATCCGTAGCAAAAGAAATCGAATTGGAAGACGCACTGGAAGATATGGGTGCGCAAATGGTGAAGGAAGTCGCTTCCAAAACCAACGACCAAGCCGGTGACGGTACAACAACAGCTACCGTATTGGCTCAGGCTATTGTAAAAGAAGGTCTTAAAAACGTCGCTGCCGGAGCAAATCCAATGGATTTGAAACGCGGTATCGACAAAGCCGTTGAAGCTTTGGTGGCCGATTTGGAAAAACAAGCCAAAAAAGTTGGTAACGATTCTGACAAAATCAAGCAAGTAGCCTCTATCTCCGCAAACAACGATGAAGCTATCGGTGACCTTATCGCAACAGCTTTCACCAAGGTTGGCAAAGAAGGTGTAATCACGGTTGAAGAAGCAAAAGGTACCGACACTTACGTTGACGTGGTTGAAGGTATGCAGTTCGACAGGGGATATCTTTCTCCGTACTTTGTTACCGACACAGACAAAATGATCGCCGATTTGGAGAATCCATACATTCTTCTTTTCGACAAGAAAATCTCCAACCTTCAGGAAATCCTTCCTATCCTTGAGCCAGTAGCACAATCAGGAAGACCACTTTTGATCATCGCTGAAGATGTAGAGGGACAAGCCCTTGCTACTTTGGTTGTGAACAAATTGAGAGGTGGACTTAAGATTGCCGCTGTTAAAGCTCCAGGTTTTGGCGACAGAAGAAAAGCTATGTTGGAAGACATCGCCATCTTGACAGGCGGTACTGTAATCTCTGAAGAAAGAGGATTCTCTTTGGAAAATGCTTCTTTGGATATGTTGGGTACTGCCGAGACAGTGACCATCGATAAGGACAACACAACTATCGTAAACGGTAGCGGAAACGCTTCTGACATTAAAGCGAGAGTAAGCCAGATCAAAGCTCAAATCGAGACTACAACATCTGATTACGATAAAGAAAAACTTCAAGAGCGTTTGGCCAAATTGGCCGGTGGCGTTGCCGTACTTTATGTAGGTGCTGCTTCTGAAGTTGAAATGAAAGAGAAGAAAGACCGTGTGGACGATGCCTTGCACGCTACCCGTGCCGCTGTTGAAGAAGGTATAGTTGCCGGTGGTGGTGTTGCTTTGGTAAGGGCCAAAAAGGTTCTTGAAAAATTGGCGACCGACTCTTTGGATGAAACCACAGGTGTGCAGATCGTGGCCAAGGCCATCGAAGCTCCTTTGCGTACCATCGTAGAGAACGCAGGTGGTGAAGGTTCCGTAGTTATTTCCAAAGTATTGGAAGGCAAAAAAGACTTTGGTTACGATGCCAAGTCCGACCAATATGTGGATATGCTAAAAATGGGAATCATCGATCCTAAGAAAGTGACCCGTATCGCGTTGGAGAATGCAGCGTCTGTTGCAGGAATGATCTTGACAACAGAGTGTGCCTTGACCGATATTAAGGAAGATGCACCAGCTATGCCTCCAATGGGAGGTGGCGGAATGCCAGGCATGATGTAATAACATCCTTATTCGGATATAAATAGGAACGCCCCGATGTAAACCGGGGCGTTTTCTTTTCTCTTAAGTTGTACGGTTCTCCGAGAGAACCAAAACCACAAGTTACTTCTTCTTACCAGTAGCTTGGGCAGTCTTCTTTGCAGCAGGTTTTACCGCTTTTGCAGGAGATGACTTTCCGTTTGACTTTGCTTGTTTCATCAGTCAATAAATTAAAAACTGAAGTAAATGTATTTCAGATTTGAATCCGTAGATTTTATTTGGCTAAAAATTAACTAAAATAAAAATCAGTCGATTGTACCTACCACGCTACCGCAGGTGAGCATGGCATCTCCATAGTAGGGATTTCGGATTTCTTCCTCCAAACTAAGCCAATTGGCACCCTTGTCGTTATTGGCCATAGGACAATGTTGCACATAGAGTTTTGAATCTAAACCTTGCATTTGTTGACCAATTTGAATCATGTTCTCGGAAAGCGGGACAAATACTTCGCGTTGACCTTCTAAGCTAGTTTTGGTGGCCAATTCGTTTAGTTGTTTCTCCAATTGTGAGATGTGACTTTTAGCCATATCGTCCATCTGTAGCCCAGAAATGTTTGATGCCATACCCACGGCCCTTTTTGCCAATGTTTGCGTTTTCTCCTGATCAGAAGCGACCAACGCATCTTTCAAATTAAGATACACTTTTAAAAGTTCGCTAAACTTTGTGGCCGCTTCTTCGGAAAATTCCATTTTCATGGCGCGGCCCATTTCAGAATGACCTTCGTGCCCCATTTGCATGCCAGTCTCTTCTTGATTCATCATGGACTTTTTACCTTGTAATTGTGCTGCAGCATCCACCGTAAAGGTTCCTTTGGCAACGATCATTTCTCCCGATTGCAATCCAGAATTGACCACGTAACTACCGTTCATCAAATTACCGAGCTCAACTTCCCGCATTTCAAAAGTGGAAGTATTTGGATTAGGTTGCACATAGACCAAAGAACGTTTCCCGGTCCATAAAACTGCACTTTCAGGAATGATCAACACTTCACCATCTTGCTTGTTTGCCATCTCAACCTCTGCTTGTACAAACATTCCCGGTTTTAGCAGTCCTTGTTTGTTATCAAGTTCTGCGCGTACCTGCAAAGTTCTGGTCTGTTTGTTCATTAATGGTGCAACAAACGAGACTTTAGCTGTAAAGGTCTCATTGGGATATGATGTTGTGGATACATTCAGTGTTTGACCTTCCTTAAACAAACTCAATTGGTTTTCATAAGCATCGAAAATGGCCCAGACCGAATTTAAATTGGCTACTTTGACCAAAGGTGAACCTGTTTTAATATAATCACCTTCTTCCACCATAATTTCTGAAACCACTCCACTCACATTGGCATACACGGGAAAGTTTTCCAGCACCTGCCCCGAACCTTCTATTTGATTTATTTGTGCATCCGACAACTTCCAAAGCTTCAATTTGTTCCTTACGGCATTGTATAACTGGGGTTGCGATTCCTTCAATTTGGCTGCCGTCAATAGTTCTTGTTGGGCCGAAACCAAGGCTGGGGCATAAATCGTGGCCAATCTTTGCCCTTTACGTACTTGTTCTCCCTCAAAATTGACATTTATGCTTTCAATCCTTCCATCAAAATAAGCAGATTGCACCGCATCGGATTCTTGGTTGACGGCCACCTTTCCAGAAATCTTGATATGGTCTTCACCATCAACGCCGGAACCTACCATTATGGTTTCCACACCGGCCAACACCATGGCATTCTCCGTCATTTTAATTTGATTTACAGCCAATCCCTCACCTCCATTATCCGCAGGAATCAAATCCATTCCACAGATAGGACACGAGCCGGATTCTTGCTGCATAATCTGTGGGTGCATGGAACAGGTCCACATTTCGCCAGAAGTAATTTCTGTGCTATGATCATGCTCGTCCGTGGTAGAAGTTTCAGTCTTACCACCAAATATGAGGTATCCGACCAGTAGACCTACTATGACAGCAATTCCAATGTATATGATGTTTTCCTTTTTCATAATGCTATTTTTTTTGTTTAACCACTTTTCTCATCGTAGGCGACGAGGTAAACCAAAGTAAAAATCCGCTCAAGACGGTAATCAACCCTAAAAGGGAGAAAGCTCGTAGCACAGTAGTGTTGAAGTCATCACGTCCTTCATAGTCCATGGTGTGGGTCATCCAAAGAAAATCGAACCACCTCCAGTCGCGATGCCTTACGGTTTGAAAAGAACCATTGGCTACCGAAACGTAGGCTTTAATATTTTCAGGAGAGTCGTAGCTGATTACATAAGCAGGCAGTTTCTTTTCGCGATACTCGTGATGCCTATCGGTCTCATTAAGTATCTCAACTTCCTTTATCTTTAATTCAGATGACATTTCACGCTCGGCAACAGCGAGAGCTTCTTCTTTCGAAATCCCTTCTTTAGGATTTCCTGTTTTGGCATCCACCAAAAACTTATTATTGATCCAATAATAGGGTTTCCCTGCGATTTCCTTTAAACTCAACGAACTGATTTTAACGGGCAAACCAACCTCTGAAAACCCAATAAGTCCATCAAATGCGGTGGGTTCATAATCCATATTCCTGAAATGATCTCCATGGATTTCATCAATATCCGTCCAACTAAAATATAGCCCACTTGCTGTCCACATAATGAATTGGATTCCCAAGAAAATTCCTAAATATCTGTGGGCCTTTCTAATTTTAATCGCTGTTGTCCGTTTTACCATTTTTGTTGTTAGTCGATAGATTTAGTTCGTAATCTTAATGCATTGGCAATTACCGATACCGAGCTAAAACTCATGGCAAGCGCAGCGATCATAGGTGACAACAATATCCCGAAAAAGGGATAAAGCACTCCGGCCGCTACGGGCACACCTACGGTATTGTAGACCAATGCAAAAAATAGGTTTTGTTTTATATTCTTCATCACGGCCTCACTGAGGTTCCGTGCTTTTACTATGCCATGCAAGTCTCCTTTTACCAAGGTCATCATGGCACTTTCTATAGCCACATCGGTACCGGTGCCCATAGCAATGCCCAAATCACTTTTGGCCAATGCAGGTGCATCGTTGATGCCATCACCAGCCATTGCCACTACCTTACCTTCGCCTTGCAAGCGCTCCACTTCTTTCATTTTATCTTCTGGCAAAGTCTCTGCTTTAAAATCATCCAGACCCAGTTCCTGTGCCACTGCTTTTGCCGTGGTAGCATTATCTCCTGTGAGCATTATCACTGCTATGCCCTTATCCTGAATCGCCTTTATGGCCTTGGCACTCGTATCTTTGATTTTATCTCCGATGGATACAAAAGCATGACACTCCCCATCGATGGCCAAATAGGAAACCGTTTTACCTTCTGCTTGAGCTTTTTTTACTTTTTCTTTTATAGAATCCGAGATTTCTACATTCGCCTTTTCCATCAATTTGATGTTCCCCAAAAGAATTTTTGCGCCCTTGATTTTTCCTTCAACACCCATACCCGTAACGGCATTAAAGGATTCCGTTTTCAGGATTTTGATGTTCTCCTCCTTACCATATTTCACGGTAGCTTGAGCCAAAGGATGTTCGCTATTGGCATTTACAGATACCAAATATTGCAATAAATCCTCTTTGGAATAGGTGTCTGAAAACACTTCCAAACGGTCAAAAGTGGGTTTACCTTCAGTGATGGTCCCTGTTTTATCAATGATCAAAGTGTCCACATCGGCCATTTTCTCCAAGGCCTCTGCATTTTTAATGAGCACTCCGTTTTGGGCACCTTTCCCCACTCCAACCATTACAGACATCGGCGTAGCAAGTCCCAGTGCACACGGACATGCAATGATCAAAACCGCAATGGCATTGATCAAGGCATACACATAAGCCGGTTGTGGCCCCCAAATGGCCCAAACACCAAATGTGATGATGGAAATAATCACCACCGTGGGCACAAAATAAGCAGATACTCTATCTGCCAAATTTTGAATCGGAGCTCGGCTTCGGCTGGCATCGTTCACCATTTTAATGATTTGTGAGAGCAGGGTATCACTTCCTACTTTTTCCGCTTTCATCAAAAAGGATTGATTCCCATTGATGGTTCCGCTGCTCACTTTATCCTCTACTCCTTTTTCAACAGGGATGGGCTCACCTGTGATCATGGATTCATCCACGGAAGTTTCCCCCTCGGTTATAACACCATCTACAGGAATTTTTTCACCTGGTTTTACCCGTAGAACATCGCCAAGTTCAATGTCGTCGATACTGACTTCAACTTCCTCCCCATCCACTATTTTTATTGCTTTGTTGGGGGCCAGTTTCAATAATTCCTTAACTGCATTATTGGTTTTACTGTGTGCCCTTGCTTCCAACAATTGTCCTAAGAGCACTAAAGTGAGTATAACAGTTGCCGCCTCAAAATATACATGTACAACTCCTGTTTCACTTTTAAACTGATCTGGGAAAAACTCTGGAAACAACAATCCAAGAACACTGAAAACAAAAGCCACCCCAGCACCAATTCCGATTAAGGTGAACATGTTCAAGTTCCATGTTTTTATGCTTCGGTAAGCACGTTGAAAGAACATCCAAGTGGCATAAAAAACCACAGCAAGTGATAGGGCAAATTGCACCCAGTTCCAGTATTTCGGCTCCAATATTTTATAGAGCGGATTGTTTGGAATCATTTCACTCATCGCAATCAAAAAGATGGGCAATGTAAAGCCAACAGCGATCCAAAACTTTTTGAGCAGTTTTTTATAAGTCTTTTCCTCTGCACTGGCTTCGGGCTCTTTGGGCACTAGGTCCATTCCGCATTTTGGGCAGGAGCCTGGACCATCCTGCACTACTTCTGGGTGCATGGGACAGGTCCATTGCTGTTTGGAATTATAGGAATTATTCTGCTCCTCCACCAAATCCATTCCACAAACAGGGCAATCTCCAGGTTTGTCGTAAGTTTTATCGCCCTCACAATGCATGGGACAATAAAAGGTTCCCGTTCCATTTTCTGGGGTTTGTTTTTTTTCTTGTTTGGGTTCATGATGATGTCCAGGCATATGAATGCTATAACTACCACCATCCTCTTTCATTGCTTTTTGAAAGGTTTCGATTGGAATGTGTTCCTTCATCTCGATCACAGCTTCGGCTTTTTCCAAATTCACCTCAACCGAGGTAACTCCATCCACTTTAAATAGGGTTTGTTCCACATGGTTTCTACAACCATTACAGCTCATTCCGTGTATGTGATAGGTATGTTTCATCTTGTTTGTTTTTATTCAAAACTAGCTGAACACCAGTTGGAAGCTTTTTATAATTATGGGTGTTTTTTATACAATTTGATCTAAAGACTTCCTATTCCAATCTTTCAATTTTTTATAATCGCTCATAGACATGCCTGTTACCGTTTTAAACTGTTTGGCTAAATGACTACTGCTCTTATAATTTAGGTCGTATGCGATTTCTGAAAATGTTTTGGCTCCCATTTGAATGTCTTCTTTAACCCTCTCAATTTTTAAAAGGATGAAGTATTTTTCAATGGTAAGCCCTTCTTTAATGCTGAACATTTTGCTCAACATCGAATACTCCTTGTTCATTTTTTCGGAAAGGTATTTCGAGAGGTTCTGATGTGTGTCATCTTGCAATGCATTGATCAGATGTTTTTTGATTTCAGCAATGTAACTGTTGTCCAAATCATCTATCAATTCAAAACCATTACTTGTCAGAATCTCCCGAATCCGTTCAATTTGTGTTTGGGTATTTTCAGCAAACTGAATTTCCCCCAACTCCATTTGCACCACTTCGATACCAGCATTCCCAAACTCTTGGTTTAGGACTGCTTTACATCTATCGCAAACCATATTTTTTACTTTAATGCGCATCTTCGGTACGAATGAATTTTTAATTAATGTTGGTCGTGACCTTCCATTTGAAAATCCTCATTCAATACGTAGGTCATACCACAAACTGGGCATTTACCCTCTTCGTCGCTACCACTACCCTCACAATGCATTGGGCAAACATATTTAGAAGTGTACTCCTTACCTTGCTTGTCGGCAGTTTCCATGTTGTCCATATCGTGACCTTCATGATCCATGGTGGCCTCGGTAGAAGTTTCCTTCGCCTCCTCTGTTTTTCCCTTACAGGATACGGTAAGTACCAAAACTGAAGCGAATGCGATTCCAATAATTGTTCTGATGTTTGTTCTCATTTTGATAAAATTAATTTACTTGTTTATTAAATAATTGATGATGGCAGATTGTAAATAATACAACTGCACCGACTGTATTTGATTAGTTTGAAATTTTAACTGTAACTCTTGAATATCCAACACATCGTTAAAGTTGATAGTGCCTGTTTCGTAGTTCTTAATCAGGATTTCTTCGGCGTCCTTGGCCTGTTTTAAGTTTTTTTCTTGGGTTTGATGCGCAATCCGCGCCTGGTTCCGTTGCGAAATGGCATTGGCATAGGCATTTTCCAACACGTTCAAGCGCTCCACTTTTTGCAGTTCAATCTCCTTTTGACGAAGCTCGTTTTGCTTGGAAACAGATCTAAACTTGTTGTTGAAAATTGGTACAGAAAAAGTGACCATGGGCATTACAATGTCCTTCCCATTATCACTAAAGACCATATCATCTCTTTCTGATACAGGAATATAATCCAAACCAATTCCAAAGCTTGGCGCATTTTCTTTTTGATTGAGCAGCTCCGATTGAGTAACCGATTCATATAACTGATCGTATTTCAGTAATTCTGGATTCAGGCTCAAATCTTCCTTGTTCAGTATCGGGTCATTTTCTGGAATGTCCATCACTTCCACCACCTCAACGGCAATACTTTCATCACGGTTCAACAAATTATTGAAGACGGCTTGCTCTGCCATATAAGATTGTTCCAACTCTTCTTTTTGTTGTTGTAATTCGTTTTGTCGAATTTGAAGTTTCAAGACATCTACAGCTGAAGCTTTTCCTACTTCCACAGAGGTCAGGGCCAACGTTTCGTAGGTTTGGAGCAATTGAATGTTTTCCTGTAGCACCTTTTGCTTGGCCAGGATTCCATATAGTTTATAGTACGACTGTGCTACGGAAAGAGCTAATTTTCTTTTAGCGATCACAACTTCAGCATACTCGGTCTCCGCCATGGAACTTGCGTAGTTCTCCCGCGCCGTGATGGTACCAAACCAAGGCAACATCTGCGAGACCGAAAACCGAGCCCGCTGTGCTCCTGTTCTGGTTTCTGGTTCGCTCACATAATATCCTGCGGCTACAGTTGTGTTGGGCAAAGTGTTTACTTCGTTCACCTTTTCTTTTGCAATGTTGTAGCGCAGTTCCAATGCCTGAATCATGGGACTGTTCAATTCAGCTTCCTGAAGATAGCTCTCCAAGGACTGAGCATGCACTCCAAAAGTTGCCAAAGCAATTACTATATAAATGAAGTTCTTTTTCATCGGTTTTCACTTTTCACTTTTAATTCCGCTTTCCAGCTAAACAATACAGGTACTACAAACAGGGTAATCAAAGCAATCAACATGCCTCCAAAGCTTGGAATGGCCATGGGAATCATTATATCACTTCCTCTTCCTGTACTGGTAAGGACGGGCAATAGTGCCAAAATGGTGGTTGCAGTGGTCATTAAACAAGGTCTTATTCGTTTTTCACCTGCTTCCAAAACCGAAGCTCGAATTTGCTTCAAGTTGTCCGGTTTGTTCTTATCAAAAGTTTGGGTTAAGTAGGTTGCCATTACCACCCCATCATCCGTAGCGATTCCGAAGAGTGCTATAAATCCGACCCAAACAGCCACACTTAAATTGATGGTGTGCATTTGAAACAAGTCCCGCAGGTTTTCACCCATAAAACTGAAATTTAGGAACCAATCCTGACCATAGAACCAAATCATTAAAAAACCACCGGCAAAAGCCACCATTATTCCAGAAAAAACCATCAATGATGTGGCCACCGACCTAAACTGAAAGTACAGAATCAAAAAGATGATAAACAAGGCCAATGGGACTACCACGGACAACGTTTTTTCAGCACGCAACTGATTCTCGTAAGTTCCCGTGAACTGATAACTGATTCCTTTCGGAACGGTCAATTCCCCATTATCTATTTTTTCTTGAATCTTGGCCTGTGCATTTTCCACTACATCCACTTCGGCATAACCATCTTGCTTGTCAAAAAGCACGTAGCCCACTAAAAAAGTATCCTCACTTTTAATGACCTGTGGGCCTTGCTCGTACCGTATGCTCACCAATTCGCTCAACGGAACTGGACTGCCTTTTTGCACAGGAACATAAATATTCCCGATATCCGTAGGATTTTCGCGAAGTTCTCTAGGATAGCGTACACGAACACCGTAGCGTTCCCTTCCTTCCACAGTTTGGGTTAGTGCCATCCCGCCGAGGGCTACCTCCAAAATTTGCTGTACATCTTCTATGACCAAACCATAGCGAACGAGTTTTTCACGGTCAATATCTATTAGAAGATAGGGCTTGCCCACGATTCGGTCCGCAAAAACAGCTTCATCTTTAACTCCTGCTGCTTCTTTTAAAATAGGTTCCAGTTGAAGGCCAAAGTTTTCAATTTCTTTCAAATCCTGACCTTTCACTTTAATGCCCATCGGAGCACGCATTCCTGTTTGAAGCATCACCAATCGGGTTTCTATAGGCTGCAATTTTGGTGCGGAGGTTACTCCTGGCAGTTTGGTCACCTTCACGATTTCATTCCAAATGTCATCTGGACTTTGAATCTCTGGTCTCCAGTTTCTAAAATATTCCCCATCATTATCTGGAATCAATAAACCCCTATCAATTCGTAAAGGTTCACTTACATGATTTTCGGCATAGTTCTGTTCATTGCTTACTTCCGAATTAGGATTGGCCAATACTTTTCCATTTCGTAACTCAAAATACCCGTCGTTATTGATTTTGAATCGTTGCGGAGTTCCTTCTTCATTTTTTTGATACTCCGAACGGTATTGGATAATGTTCTCGTACATAGAAATTGGTGCAGGGTCCAAAGCGGATTCCGTACGTCCTGCTTTCCCAACCACAGTTTGAATCTCCGGGACAGTGGCCACCGCCATATCCAATTGCTGCAACACGCGTTTATTTTCTTCAACACCTGCATGAGGAAGTGAAGTGGGCATCAACAAAAAGGAACCTTCATTTAAAGAGGGCATAAATTCCTCCCCAGTATTCCGCATGATCATAAATCCAAAGACTACAATCACGGTCGGAATGGACAAGAACAACAATTTGTTATTCAGCGCCCACATTAAAATGCGGCTATAATATTGTCTGAAGAGATAAAAAAAACCCAACAATGCACCACAAATCAATCCAACAAAAAACAAATTGATTGCAATACTACGATCAAAGCCCAACGGTCTCCAGTAGGTGGCCAACATGAAAATAATGGTCACCATACAAATGACCACATTGAGCAATCCCGCTTGTTTTTCATCAATTACAGCTCTTAATTTGAGGAGTCCAGCAACTCCAAAGGCTATCAAGGCCAAGCCCAACCAATAACCGAAAGCGATGGCAATTAATCCCAAAGCAATCAAAAATCCATTCCAAATGTATTTGATGGTTTGATTGGAACTTTTCTTTCTAAAAATGATGGCCGCAAAAGGTGGGATCAAAAACAGGGCTACGATAATGGATGCCGTCAATGCCATTGTTTTGGTAAAAGCCAAGGGTCTGAAAAGTTTTCCTTCGGCACCGACCATGGTAAACACTGGAATAAAACTAATAATGGTCGTTAGCACAGCCGTTAAAATAGCACCTGAAACCTCAGCGGTAGCGTTGTACACTACTTCGTTAGTAGATAGGTTTTTGTCATTCTCATCCATGTGTCGGATAATATTTTCAGAAAGAATGACCCCGACATCGACCATGGTTCCTATGGCAATCGCTATTCCTGATAGCGCCACAATATTGGCATCTACCCCAAACATCTTCATCGAAATAAAAACCATCAAAACAGCAACAGGCAGCAAACCAGAAATCAAAACGGAAGCCCTTAGATTAAATACCATGACCACAATTACCAAAATGGTGATGAGAATTTCCAAGGTCAAAGCTTCATTGAGCGTTCCCAGTGTTTCTTGGATGAGCTCTGTTCTATCATAAAAAGGAACAATGGTGAGTTGCGAAGTAGTTCCATCTTTCAAAACCTTAGATGGAAGTCCAGCACTTAATTCATTGATTTTTTCTTTTACATTATTGATGACTTCCAATGGATTTGCACCATATCGGGCCACAACCACACCGCCTGCGACTTCAGCTCCCTCTTTATCCAAAATACCACGACGAACCGCAGGCCCTAAGGCAACACGAGCTAAATCCTGAACACGAATAGAAGTATAATCGGTGGCGGTCACCACAGCATTTTTGATGTCATCCAAAGATTTGATGTAACCAAGCCCACGCACCAAATATTCTGCTTTGTTGATTTCCAACGTCTGTGCGCCAATATCCCGATTGCTCTGTTTAACGGCTTTTACGACCTGATCTAAACCGACATTGTATTGCTTCATCAATTCGGGATCCACATCTACTTGGTATTCCTGCACAAATCCTCCAATAGATGCTACCTCGGACACCCCCGCTGCGGATGACAATGCGTATTTTACATAGTAATCCTGCACACTACGAAGCTCCTGTAAATCCCATCCTCCAGTGACATTGCCGTCTTTATCGCGACCTTCCAAGGTGTACCAGAAAATCTGTCCCAAAGCCGTGGCATCCGGTCCCAAAGCAGGATTTACACCATCTGGCAATAGGTTGTTTGGAAGCGAATTGAGTTTTTCCAAAATACGGCTTCGGCTCCAGTAGAATTCCACATCTTCTTCGAAAATGATATAGATGCTCGAAAAACCGAACATGGATGAACTACGAACGGTCTTGACCCCTGGAATGCCCAATAAGGAGGTGGTCAACGGGTAGGTAATCTGATCTTCGATATCCTGAGGAGAACGTCCGGGCCATTTGGTAAAAACAATTTGTTGGTTCTCGCCAATATCAGGAATGGCATCCACCGCAACCGGATTACTTGGCAAAACATTCCCAGTCCCCCAATTAAAAGGTGTGCTTACGATACCCCAAGCCATAAAAATCACCAGGAGCAACACGGCTACCAATTTGTTCTCTATTAAGAATTTGATGCTTTTGTTCAGCATAAAGGTTTGATTTAAACATTAGATTGACACTAAAAACACGCGTAAACGCATTTGCCCGACCAGTTTGGCCGGGTACATTCAATCCATTTAAATCAAATAAGGAAGATCTGGTCAAGAACCTGCACATCCCGTATCAACGGTGGTGGGTTGTACGCATTGAAAGTGCTTGGTTCGTCAGAGTCTAAATCGAAAAGTTGAAAATAAGTTTGGACAAAGCTTACCAAGAAAACCTGTTGGCCCAAATCAAATTTTTCCAAAGCAATTTTTAGGTCGTCCTGACCTTGAACGGTGAACGATTCCTCATCGCAACAGGATGTTTCCATATCCATATCCATTCCGCAATCATCGGCATGGGCGAACAGGGAAATATCCATCACCCGGCCCATACAAATATGCTTGTCCACCGTCCACGAAACGGTAGAGGCCAAGACCAAAAGGGCCATCAATGAGTATAGTATTTGATGAAAAATCTGTTTCATTCGACTACAAAACTACAAAATATTAACATTTATTGTTTTGCTTAACAGAACTTTATCTGTTTTTGACCTGTAAGCCTTCCTTTTGTTTGTCGTACAAATCCACTATTCAATACATTTGTAAAAAAATATCTCATGCTAAAATCATTGGAACCCAAGGTGCTCGAAATAGTGAAGGATGGAAACAAATCCGCGGATACCCGTTTGGGCGAAATCTGCGAGCTTCTGCACAATAATGTGGACCATTACGATTGGGTAGGGTTTTATTTTAAAAATGGCGACAAGCAAGAGTTAAAGCTTGGACCCTACGCTGGTGCCCCTACCGACCACACCATTATCCCATTTGGAAAAGGTATTTGTGGACAGGTTGCCGTGAGCAATCAGAACTTTGTAGTGCCCGATGTTGCCGCTCAAGATAATTATATTGCCTGCAGCATTACCGTTAAGGCAGAGATTGTTGTCCCTTTGTTTGTAAATGGTGAAAATGTAGGACAAATCGATATCGACTCCAACACACCAGACCCATTTACCGCCGAAGATGAGCGTTTTTTGGAATTCATCAATGCCGAAGTGGCCAAGATTCTGTAAAACTTAACGAATTTTGTTGATAAACCGTTCTGCATTTTAGCTTCAAAAAAAGTACTTTTGTGCGCTTAATAAATTGATTCTAAGACACAGAAGATGACTGCTAAAAAAGCCTCCGCTGCATTAATTTCAGTATTTCACAAAGATGGTTTGGAACCCATCGTTAAAAAATTGGATGAACTCGGTGTAACTCTTTATTCCACAGGAGGGACCGAAAAATTTATCCGTGACCTTGGTATCAACGTGGTACCTGTTGAAGATGTGACCAGCTACCCATCTATTTTGGGAGGTCGTGTGAAGACTTTGCACCCAAAAGTTTTTGGAGGTATTTTGAATAGACAGGATAATGATAGTGATGTGTCCCAGATGAAGGAATTCGATATTCCTCAGTTGGACATTGTAATCGTAGACCTGTATCCTTTTGAAAAAACCGTTGCCAGCGGTGCTTCGGAACAAGATATTATCGAGAAAATCGATATCGGTGGAATCTCTTTGATTAGAGCTGCTGCCAAAAACTTCAAGGATGTACTTTGTGTTTCATCTATGGAGGATTACGGAGACTTTTTGAACGTGATCACTGAAGGAAACGGAACCACAAACTTGGAAGATCGCAAACGTTTTGCCACTAAAGCGTTCAATGTTTCCTCGCATTACGATTCAGCCATCTTCAATTACTTCAATCAAGAAAAAGAAGAAACTGTACTAAAGATCAGTGAGACCAAAGGTCAGGTATTGCGTTATGGTGAAAACCCGCACCAAAAAGGATATTTCTTTGGAGATTTTGATGCCATGTTCTCAAAACTTCACGGGAAAGAGCTATCCTATAACAACCTTTTGGATGTTGATGCAGCCGTAAACTTGATGGGCGAATTCAAAAATGACGACCCAACCTTTGCCATTCTAAAACACAACAATGCTTGTGGATTGGCCACACGCAGCACCATCAAACAGGCATATGTAGATGCATTGGCCGGTGACCCTGTTTCCGCTTTTGGTGGTATTTTGATTTCCAATGTTGAAATCGATAGACCAACTGCTGAAGAAATCCACAACTTGTTCTGTGAAGTTGTCATTGCTCCCAGCTATTCCGATGAGGCCTTGGAAATCTTGAAAGGCAAGAAAAATAGAATCATTTTGATTCAGAATGAGATAGAACTACCAGAAACTTTGGTCCGAACTTGTTTGAACGGTGTTTTGGTTCAGGATAAAGATTCCAAAACCGATTCCAAAGAAGATTTGACCCCTGTTACTGAGAAACAAGCTACACCGGAAGAAATCGAAGATTTGATCTTTGCTTCCAAATTGTGCAAGCATACCAAGAGCAATACCATTGTTTTGGCCAAGAACAAACAATTGTGCGCCAGCGGAACCGGGCAAACTTCACGTGTAGATGCCTTGAACCAGGCCATCCACAAAGCAAAATCGTTCGAATTTGATTTGGAAGGTGCAGTTATGGCCAGCGATGCCTTCTTCCCATTCCCCGATTGCGTGGAGATTGCGGACAAGGCGGGTATTAAAAGTGTCATCCAACCTGGAGGGTCCATCAAAGACCAATTGAGCATTGATTATTGTAATGACAACGGAATGGCGATGGTGATGACAGGCACTAGACATTTTAAACATTAATTTTAGTACTTTAGCCGTTAAATTTTACCGTTAATCCGAAATAGACGCTTTTTTTATGGGATTTTTTGATTTCATGACCGAGGAAATAGCTATTGACCTTGGTACTGCAAACACCCTGATCATCCACTTGGACAAAGTGGTTGTAGACAGTCCTTCCATTGTAGCGAGGGACCGCGTATCAGGAAAAATTATCGCGGTGGGCCGCGAAGCTAATATGATGCAGGGGAAAACCCATGAAAACATCAAAACCATACGACCGTTGAAAGACGGGGTAATCGCTGATTTTGATGCATCGGAAAAGATGATCAGTATGTTCATCAAAAACATTCCTGCGCTAAAGAAAAAGTGGTTTCCACCTGCATTGCGCATGGTCATTTGTATTCCATCGGGTATTACAGAAGTGGAAATGCGTGCGGTCCGCGAATCTGCGGAACGTGTAAACGGTAAAGAGGTGTACTTAATCCATGAGCCCATGGCAGCTGCTATTGGTATCGGTCTAGATATTATGCAACCCAAGGGGAACATGATCGTGGACATAGGTGGAGGTACAACAGAGATTGCGGTCATAGCACTTGGAGGTATCGTTTGTGATAAATCTGTGAAAATTGCAGGTGATGTTTTCACGAACGACATTATTTATTACATGCGTACACAGCACAACTTGTATGTAGGTGAAAGTACTGCGGAAGCCATCAAGATTGAAATTGGTTCCGCAACCGAGGATTTGAAATCCCCTCCGGATGATAAATCCATCCAAGGTCGTGATTTGTTGACAGGTAAACCAAAGCAAGTTCAGGTTTCTTACCGAGAAATCGCCAAAGCCTTGGACAAAAGTATTTTACGTGTCGAAGATGCCGTAATGGAAACCCTCTCACAAACTCCACCTGAATTGGCGGCCGACATTTATAATACTGGGATTTATTTGGCCGGTGGTGGCTCCATGCTACGTGGTCTGGACAGAAGACTTTCCCAAAAAACGGATTTACCGGTCTACATTGCAGAAGACCCTTTACGAGCGGTTGTACGAGGGACGGGTATCGCGCTTAAAAACTTGGAGCGCTATAAGAGTATTTTAATCAAATAGGATTATTTTTAGCCTATTACCTTCAAGGTGGTGATAAACCCTTTTTAACGATACGATTGCATGCAACGGATCATCAATTTTGTCTTACGCTATCGAAATGCATTTCTATATGCTTTCCTTGCGTTTATATCCTTAGTGATGACCATTCGATCGCATTCCTATCATCAATCCAGATTTTTTAATTCGTCCCGATGGCTAACCGGAAGCATTTATGGGGCAGGATCTAATGTTTCGTCATACTTCAATTTACAGGAGGAGAATAAAAGGTTGGTAGAAGAAAATCAACAGTTACGAAAAATACTGTTCAACACCTTTAATGACAGCATTCAACCTTTGGATTCAACTTTGGCCGTATATCAAGTATTGAATGCGAAACTTATAAAGAACAGTTTCACCTCTCCCAGAAACTACGTGTTGATCGATAAGGGAGAGAAAGACGGTGTACACCAAGACATGGGGGTAATTACCACAGATGGTATCTTGGGAATTGTGGAAAACGTGTCGAATAGCTTTGCAACGGTGCAAAGTGTGCTTAACACCAAATCCAACATCAATGCTAAAATCAAGGGAACAGAATATTTTGGTTCCTTGATTTGGGATACCAAAGACTACAATGTCGTTCAGTTGATAGACATTCCACGATTGGTGCCGCTCGTTGTTGGAGACACCATCGTAACCGGTGGCATGTCCAGTATTTTCCCTGAAAATGTACCTATTGGAACCATAAAAAAATATGATTTGAATGATTCCAAGAGTTTCTACAATATAAATGTTCAACTGTTTTCGGACATGGCCAACATCAAAAATGTGTACTTGATAGAAAATAAAGATAAAGAGGAAATCGAGGAACTAGAATCCAGAACCATAGAATGAACAATTCACTCATCATAAATATTCTACGTTTTGTGCTGTTGGTCATCACACAGGTTCTCATATTCAATAACCTGAATTTTTTGGGTTTTATCAACCCATTTGTGTACGTGATTTTCTTTTATTGGTACCCCATCAAAGGGAATCGCGCCATTTTTATGCTTACAGCTTTTTTATTGGGGCTTGTCATTGATATTTTCTCGGATACACTTGCTCTAAATGCTTTAGCATCGGTAACCATTGCTTATGCTCGACCATCCATAATGCGTTTTTGTTTTGGCGTGAATTATGATTTCCAAAATTTTAGTTTTAAAAACACGACCAAGTTGCAGCGAATTACTTTTATGGCGCTTCTTATTTTTATTCATCACCTGATATTCTTTTCCTTTGAAATTTTAAGTATCGCCCATATCCTGTTAATTTTGAAAAAAGTTTTTGCCACAGGAACGGTAACTTTGATACTTTGTGTATTATTCAGTTCACTTTTTAGTCCAAAGAGCGAATAAAAACGTAGTTTTTATCGTTGGGTTATATGTGCAACTCAAGAATTTAGGTCTATCATGAAAAAATTATTGCTTTCATCCGTCATTGTACTTATAGGCTTCACCTTTATAGGAAGGCTTTCCTATTTGCAATTGTTCCGGTTTTCACCAGACCAAATATTGGATGATCCCGCAATAAAAAAAGTGTACGACTACCCGGAAAGGGGCTATGTATATGATAGGGACGGAAAACTTCTGGTAGGCAACCAGCCTGCATACGATGTTATGGTAATCCCCAGGGAAGTAAAACCATTGGATACATTGGAGTTTTGTGGTCTATTGGGGATTGAAAAGGAGGAGTTCCTTTCCAAAATGGAAAAAGCAAGGGTCTACTCCCCCAGGCTTCCATCTGTTTTGGTGCCCCAGCTTTCCAAGGAGGATTATGCAAAACTTCAAGAAAAAATGCGCCACTACAATGGCTTTTATATTCAAAAACGTTCCCTGCGTTACTACAACACCAAAAGTGCCGCAAATGTGCTTGGATACATCAGCGAAGTGAACGAGTGGGACCTTAAGAACAACCCCTATTATGTTGCAGGCGAGCTAAAAGGTAGAACGGGTATTGAGCAACAGTATGAGGAAATTTTAAGAGGTCAAAAAGGGGTAAAACACATTCAAAAAGATCGTTTCAACAGGGATATAGGCCCTTATAAGGATGGAAAACTGGATACCCTGCCACAACAAGGCAAAGAAATCCATATTACACTGGACAAAACCCTGCAAGAGTATGGCGAAAAGTTGATGCACGGTAAACGTGGCGGTATCGTTGCCATTGAACCAAAGTCGGGAGAAATTTTGGCAATGATATCCGGTCCAACTTACGACCCTGCATTATTGGTTGGCAGGGAGCGTTCCAAGAATTACAGCAAACTGCATTACGATACCATATCCAAACCCACATGGGATCGTTCTATTTTGGCTCAACCATCTCCTGGATCACCTTTTAAAACATTAAATGCACTTATAGGTCTCCAGGAAGGGGTAATAAATGAGGATACCAATTTTAGATGTTACCATGGTTTTTATGTAGGCAATACACTTCGTGGCTGCCACTGCGGAGGTGGTATCAGGGATTTAAACTCTGGGATATATCAATCCTGTAACGCCTATTTTGCGGGTGTGTTCCGAAAAATCTTTGATAAGTACAACACCACTGACCAAGGCATGAATGTTTGGGAAAAGCACATGAAAAGTTTCGGCTTGGGCGGTTATTTGGGTACAGACCTTCCAACGGGAGCCCCTGGAAGAATTCCAGATGTTGCTTATTACGACAAATGGTACGGGGATGGCAGATGGGCTGCGTCCACCATCATATCCAACTCTATCGGTCAAGGGGAAATCGCAGCTACCCCATTGCAATTGGCCAATATGACCGCAGCGATTGCCAATAGAGGCTATTTTTATACGCCCCACGTCATAAAGAGCATCGGTAACAATGGAAAGATAGACCCTAAGTATACCGAACCCAATTACACCACCATCGACAGAAAGCACTTTGATCCCGTAATCGAGGGAATGGCAAATGTATATAATTACGGAACTGCTCGATGGGTAAAAATTCCTGATATCGATATTGCAGGGAAAACCGGAACCGTAGAAAATTATATCCGAATTGATGGTGAACGAATGCAATTGACGGACCACTCCGTTTTTGTAGCCTTTGCTCCTATTGAAAATCCTCAGATAGCCTTGGCAGTTTATATTGAAAATGGGTACTATGGGGCTCGTTATGCAGGTCATATTGCCTCACTATTGATTGAAAAATATATTAAAGGGGAAATTACAAGGACGGACCTGGAAAAACGCATGTTGGAAAAAACTTTGGAACACGAGTATGCCAAACCCTACAGCGGTGAACCTTTCAAGATAAACGAGTATGTCTGGTAGAGGGCCGTTTGGCAGATTGGATTGGATCAGTGTAATCCTTTATGCGCTTTTGGTTTTTATAGGATGGCTTAACATTTACTCAACTTCGGTAGGAGATGCGGACACATCAATTTTTGATTTCTCCACCCTTTATGGAAAGCAACTCTTTTTTATGGGTGTGGCTTTTTTGGGAATCATCTTCGTGCTTTTTGTTGAATCTACCTTTTTTGAACGATTTTCTTCAATTTTCTATGTGGTCTCCATATTTCTCTTGTTAGGATTGTTTGTTTTCGGAAAAACCATAGCTGGAGCCACATCATGGTACGATCTTGGTTTTTTTAACCTGCAACCCTCGGAACTGGCAAAGGTTACCACTTCGTTGGCATTAGCTAAGTTTTTAAGCGATATACAAACTGATATACGAACAGGAAAGCATCAAATTTATGCCTTGATAATTATTCTGTTGCCCGCTATTTTGATTTTACCACAGCCCGACCCTGGAAGTTCGTTGATATATTTTTCGTTGTTCTTCGTACTTTTTAGGGAAGGCTTCCCTATTTATTATTTGGGAATATTGGTCTTCGCCGTGGTCTTGTTCGCCACTACCCTGATGTTCGGAACTGTCTGGGTCTCCATTGGATTGATTATTCTCACCTTATTGATCTATACCTTCAAAAAGGCTTCGGTTAAAATCCCCTTGCTCCCAGTGTTGGGTGTAATTGTGGTTTCCATACTGTTTTCCCTGTCCGTGAATTTTGTTTTCGAGAACGTTTTTGAACAGCGTCACAGAGACCGATTTGCACTGTGGTTGAGCTTGGAAAAGGATGAGGATAAATTGGACGAAATCCGCAAGACCATAGGTTATAATACATATCAATCCGAAAAAGCAATCGAATCCGGTGGGTTTACAGGTAAAGGATTCTTGGAGGGGACCCGGACCAAGGGTGATTTTGTACCTGAACAGCACACTGATTACATATTCAGTTCCGTTGGCGAAGAATGGGGATTTTTGGGAACAGCCACTGTAATTTTATTGTTCTCCCTATTCTTTTTGCGGTTGATATATATAGCCGAGCGTCAGAAGAGCGATTTTAGCCGAATGTACGGATATGGTGTAATCTCGATTTTGGTATTCCATTACTTTATCAATATAGGAATGGTAATCGGACTGTTGCCTACCATTGGGGTACCATTGCCCTTTTTCAGTTATGGTGGTTCTGGTTTGATTTTCTTCACGATGCTGTTATTCATTTTCCTGAAACTGGACTCCAACCGTTTGAAGGACGGCATCTAGAATTTCCAGCCTTCGGCATCTACTTTTGACTCGATTCGCGACTGCCAAGCATTGGGCTGTCTTTCAAAAAAATTGATTCCTGTCCTTTTCTCGACCTCGTCCACGGAAACCAAAAAATCCTGTAATGGTTTTTGACTTTCTTCCGCAGGAATCAAAAAGGCAAGAACCTTTGTATTGTCCCCTGAACCTTTCATCACAATTTTATAATATACTCGGGGCACATCCACATCCTCATCCCCTATTTGTGGCAAACCATCTTCCAAAACACCTCCGGTAACCACAAAGAGTTCCCCATACTTTTTGCACCAATAACGTACTTGCTGTTCTAAACGATTCCAGATTCCTGCATTGAAATCTTTGTCCTGAGGGCTAATGTTACTGGTATAAAAGGTTTCGTTATAGGCTTGTTCCGAGAACCGGCGGTCGCCTGCCGGGAGCAAATGTCCCCTATCATACCCCGATCCTCTGTAATTTCGCCAATCGGCCGACTTAGTGGATACCTTTGGGTCCTCGATAAAATATGGTCGCTCCCTATCATCGTGCGTTAGGTGCTCTTGTTTGAGCGTATATGTCACCCACTCCGCTTGCTCATGTGGTTCGCTATATGATAAAGTATAGAAACTATGTTCCACAATCTCTCCTGTAGTGGAGCGCGGCAACAGATTGGCTTCGACAATATTGGTTTCCGACCCGTTGGGTTTGGAATAGGTTGCTGGCGTATAAAAGTTTTCGAACAGCCAAAAGCCAACGATACAAACAAACATCAATATTGCATATAGGGTTCTATTCTTCATCAAATGGACTTGAATTTGATTTGATGGTCCAATTTTGCAAATAAATTCATTTTAAAAAAATAAAACTCCTTTGGTCATATTTTTATATAGCAACTGAACAGAACAAAAAAAGCCAACTCCGAAAAGTTGGCTTTTATATTTTATCATTTATTGAATATCCTTAGCCTTTGTTGACACTGGCCAATTCGCCATCTTTTTTCTTGATATTGTTCTTATGAAGATCCTTGAGCACGTTTACGGCCTCTTCCACATAAATATCACGGGCTAGATCCTTGTGCCATCTATCTCTTTTTTCCCTTAATACAGAATCTTGGGTAAACAATTCTTTCTCATAGTTTAGTGAACTAAAGGACAATTTGGAATCGTAATCCCTTAAGCTTTTGAATTTTTCCGAACGTTTCTTTGCTTCTTCTTCTTTGCTCACGTATTTATCATAGTTCAGGGAAATCACGTTTTCATCCTGTTGCTCCTTGAGCCATTTGGCATTTTCCTCGATAAGCTTGATCTGCTCATTCTTGGCCATACGTTCCTTGCTCTTTTTAACGGCATCTTCAAAATCGATGTAGCCATCCCATACTTTGTAGTCGGCAGCGGTAATCTTATCCCAACCCAAAGGATTCTGTTGATCTCGCTCGCCCAAATCGATATAGCTATATCTGTCCGGCACCACTATATCGCTTTTTACACCTTCCAATTGGGTAGAGCCTCCATTGATACGGTAAAATTTTTGGGTAGTCAACTTTATCGCTCCTAAATCTCCATGTTCGTTCCCTCGCACTATATCATCCAAAGGAAATATATTTTGGACGGTTCCCTTTCCGAAAGTTTGTTTGCTTCCGATAATAACGGCCCTTTTGTAGTCCTGCATTGCAGCCGCCAATATCTCGGAGGCCGATGCGGATAATTCGTTCACCAAAATCACCAATGGACCATCCCACTGGATTCTTTCGTCTTTATCCTCATGGACTTCCTTGCGCTGACCGGAGGAACGCACCTGTACTATAGGCCCGTCCTTGATGAAGAGTCCTGCCATATCGACTACTGTTTTCAAGGATCCTCCGCCGTTGTCCCTCAAATCCAAGATAATTCCTTCCGCACCTGCCTCTTTGAGTCGCTCCAATTCCTTGGCAACATCGGTCGCGGCATTCCTTTCGGCATAATCTTCAAAATCAATATAAAACTTGGGAAGGTTGATCAATCCATATTTATTCTCCCCGGCATCGATTGTCGCGGATTTTGCATAGGATTCTTCAAGCTCAACTACATCCCTTGTGATGGATACTGTTTCAATAGTTCCATCTACTTTTCTAACGGTAAGGTCCACTACAGTACCTTCTGGGCCTTTGATCAATTTAATGGCGTCTTCCAATCGCATTCCCACAATATTGATGGGTTCCTCTCCTTCTTGACCAACTTTAAGGATTTGATCGCCAACTTCAAGACTTTGGTCCCTCCAAACGGGTCCCCCGGAAATGATTTCCACAATCTTTGCTCCTTCTGGTTTCTTCTGCAATCTGGCACCGATTCCTTCAAACTTACCGGACATGCCTATATCGAACTTCTCTTTTTCTTCTGGGGCAAAATAGAAAGTATGAGGGTCAAATTCTTCTACGATGGTGTTCAAATACTGAACAAACCAATCCTTACGTTCCAAATCGTCCACAAAATCGAAAAATTCATCCAAGGTATTTTTTGTGACCTCTCTGGCTTCTTCTTCTGTTGTGACCTTATCTATGGAACCTGGGATTTCGTTGAAGGCATAGGCAGCATCAACCTCCAAATCTGCTTCTGAATCAGCTATCTGATTTTCAATCTTATTATCGAAAACGTTAAGGGTGTTGTATTTCAATTGTTTTCTCCAACGCTCCTTAAGCTCTTTTTTACTGGTAGCAAACTCTTGCTTGTCGTAATCTATTTCAATGGTTTCATCTATAGTATAATCAAAAGGCTGGGCGAGGACATCACCGTAAATTTCCTTTGCCTCTTGCATACGCACCATCAAACGTTGATACACAACATTGAAGAAGGTGATATCGGTATTCCTGATCTCATCATCGATCATGAACCTATATTTTTCAAACTCGTCGATATCACTTTGCAAAAAATATCTTTTGGTAGGGTCGATAACCTCTATAAAGTCATCAAAAACATTGGAACTGAAGCTATCGTTAACTTCTTTGGGCTCATAATGCCCTTTTTCGAGTACGTAGGAAATCAATTCCAACAAAAATTTATCCTTGTCGTCGTTATCAAAAGACTTATTGGTAAAACTGCAGGAAGCTACTGCTACAAGAATAACCAATAGTGCCAAAATAAAGTTCTTTTTCATAATCTCATTTTTCTGGAGCGAAACTATCTGACCTCAAACCGTCAAATCTTTATTGCCCCATCCATCTTTTCTAATTGTATGAATTCTCTAAGATACAGAAAAAACCGTGCCAGTCCCGATGGCTGGATTTAATTTTTTGTTAAACGGACAAAGCTCCATATCCTTATGAAAAACGTATTTTTATGCTTTAAATTATCCAACATGGAAAAACCCTTGATTCTTGTCACCAACGACGATGGTATTACGGCACCAGGCCTTAGGGCGTTGATACGTACCATGAAAGAACTGGGCGACGTTGTGGTCGTGGCTCCGGACAGTCCGCAAAGCGGCATGGGGCATGCCATTACCGTGGACAGCACGTTGTTTTCCAAGCAGGTAGTAGTGGACCACAAAGAAGGGGCACCAAGTGAATACAGTTGTAGCGGAACACCCGCAGACTGTGTAAAATTGGCACTTCGGGTATTACTTGACAGAACTCCGGATATTTGCGTAAGCGGTATCAACCATGGTTCCAACTCATCCATCAACGTAATTTATTCCGGTACCATGAGTGCGGCCATCGAGGCAGGGATCGAAGGAATACCGGCAATCGGGTTTTCGTTATGTGATTATTCATGGGATGCAAATTTTGAGCCTGCTCTAAAATCAGTCAAAAAAATAGTTGCGGAGGCATTGACCAACGGAATCCCGAAGGGCACCGTTCTAAATGTAAATATTCCGAAGACCGAAAATGGACCAAAAGGCATAAAAATATGCCGGCAGGCACGCGGTAACTGGAAGGAAAAATTTGATAAGCGTACCAGTCCATCGGGCAAGGATTATTATTGGCTCACTGGAGAATTTGAGCTATTGGACAAAGGAGAGGATACGGACGAATGGGCATTGGGCCAAGGTTTTGTCTCTGTGGTGCCCACTCAGTTCGACCTTACCGCGCACCATGCCATACAACAAGTAAATAACTGGAACTTAAATGAAAAATAGCAAGGAAATCATCATAGGTTTTATCGTAGGAATCATTGCAAATACGTTTGGCACCCTGCTTTACATTCTACTTTTTTCTGATTTGGGCATAGTGGAAACATTCAATGCAGCCATAGAACAAGGACATATTGGCAGTTTATTGGCACTTGGGGCCATATTGAACTTAGTGGCCTTTTTTGGGTTTTTGCGAATAAAGAGAGACCAAAGGGCCAAAGGAGTAATGTTGGCAACCTTGGTTACGGCACTTGTTATTATGATGTACAAAGTGATGTCCTAGATTATACACCCATGAAATATTATATAATTGCTGGTGAAGCATCGGGAGACCTGCACGGGTCCAACTTGATCAAGGCCCTAAAAAAAGAAGATACCTCGGCGGAGATTCGTTGCTGGGGCGGTGACCTGATGCAGCAAGCTGGCGGTGAGCTGGCAAAACATTACAAGGATATGGCCTTTATGGGCTTTTTGGAGGTGCTGATGAACATTCCCACCATTTTCAAGAACATTTCCTATTGCAAGGAGGATATCCAACGTTTTAATCCCGATGTAGTAATTTTTATTGATTTCTCCGGCTTTAATCTCAGAATTGCCAAGTGGGCCAAACAAAATGGGTTCAAAACCAATTATTATATTTCTCCCCAAATTTGGGCCTCAAGGGAAGGGCGTATCTCAAAAATCAAACGGGATATAGACAACATGTACGTTATTTTACCTTTCGAAAAAGAGTTCTACGAAAAAAAACATGGATATCCCGTCCAATTTGTTGGCCATCCACTTATTGATGCCATTGAGAACACCCCTCTGCAGGACAATGTATCTTTCCGACAAGAAAACAATCTTGATTCTGAAAAACCTATTATTGCCTTATTGCCCGGAAGCCGAAAACAAGAGGTACAAAAAATGTTGGAGGTGATGCTTTCAGTAAAAAAGGATTTTCCCGATTATCAATTTGTCATCGCCGGTGCCCCTAGTCTTCTTGACGAGTTTTATGCACCGTTTCTGAAAGGCGACAAGGTAGAGTATGTTTCCAACAAAACGTATACGCTCTTAAAACATTCCCATGCCGCATTGGTAACCAGTGGAACGGCCACATTGGAAACAGCGCTTTTTGAGGTGCCCCAAGTAGTTTGCTATAAGGGCAATTGGATTTCTTATCAAATTGCAAAGCGAATCATTACCTTGGACTACATTTCTCTTGTTAATTTAATGATGAAAAGAGAAGTCGTAAAAGAACTTATCCAAAATGATCTGACCACTAAAAACCTTAAATCCGAGCTTTCTAAAATAGTTGAAGGAACGGAACGGGAACGCATGTTGTCAGATTACAAATCATTAAAAGAAAAATTGGGTGGAAAAGGAGCCAGTGAAATGGCCGCCCGATTAATTGTGAAAAATGTGTAGTTTTATCATCCAAGAAAGTAAATCTATTCTTGGATGTTACGAAAAACCATAATCTTACTGTTGTTTTTTGCCATTACTGCTTGCGGACCAGGCAAAAAGCGACGCACCTACAGCAAGACCCGAACCGTTTCGGTAGAGGGGTCCACCGAAGACACTTCCCCTAAAAGTGAACCTAAAAAGGAAAACAAACGAGAGGGGCGTAAAAATGTTAAGGCAGATGAAATTATTTCCACTGCATTAAGCTATTCCGGAACCCGGTACAAGTATGGGGGCACCACCAAAAAAGGTATGGATTGCTCCGGCTTGGTCTATGTTTCCTTAAAAGAGAACGACATTATGTTCCCAAGAACGTCCTACCAAATGGCTTTGGAAGGCAACAAAATTAGGGTCAATGATGTTGAAAAAGGGGATTTGCTCTTTTTTCAGACCAGTAAAACGGGACGACGAATCAATCATGTTGGATTGGTAGTAGACGTCAACGGTGACGACATTAAATTTATTCACGCCACAACCTCACGAGGCGTATTGGTATCCTCATTACGGGAAGGATACTGGAACAGCGCTTTTGTAAAGGCTATGCGCATCCTGTAACGTGCGCCAACTTAATTTTGTGTCCATAAAACTGACCATTTGGTTGATGATGGGCATCGTTATTGGTTTTCATTTTGAGATAGCTCCACTTCTCCCCCTCACAATTATGCTGGTTTTTTTGCCAGTAGCTTATTTGCTCGGCAAAAGACAGCAGCGTGAAGGGTTCCCGTTTTTTGAAGTGTTGATTGTCCTCACAACCATTAGTTTGGGCGTTTTGGTGGTCGGGCTTTCCTTGGGTCGTGGAATGTCATCCCCTTACAGCACCAAAAACCTTGAAACAGAAGAAATTTGGCGGTTGAAGGTCGAAGAAGTCCTAAAACCCAACGACTTTTCCCAAAGCTATATAACCCGAGTCCTTACTGTGGGCGATACACAAGCATCCGGAAAATTACTCCTAAACCTGACTTTGGATTCCGTTGCGAAACCTTTAAAGGTAGATGATGAACTTCTTTCCCTTACCAATCCTGAAGCAATACGGCCACCACTGAATCCACACCAGTTTGATTACCAAGACTATCTTCAAAAACAAGGTATCCAACATCAAATCAGGACAAACTATCGGTCCATTATTGTAAAGCAAGGTTCCAAAACCTTGTTCGGCATCGCCTCCAATTTTAGGGAACACATCATTTCAAAATTAAAACAAAAAAACTTTGGCGAGGAAGAGCTCGGCGTAATTCAAGCCCTGATCTTGGGAAAACGTGATGATATTTCGGAAGGCACCTACAACAACTACAAAAATGCGGGGGCAGTTCATATTTTAGCGGTTTCCGGGCTACATGTAGGCATCATTTTATTTTTGTTGGAGTTTCTTTTATCTCCATTGGAACGTTTACCTAAAGGTAAAACCATAAAACTCATCTTTGTGGTTTTGCTACTTTGGAGCTACGCCTTTGTGGCAGGTCTCTCGCCTTCCATTGTTAGGGCTGTTACCATGTTCTCGTTTGTTGCCTACTCGCTCTACCTCAACCGACCTACCAACTCATTTAACATTATAGCACTATCCATGCTGTTCATTTTATTGGTAAAGCCCTTGTTTTTGTTTCAGGTGGGGTTTCAGATGAGCTACGCGGCAGTTTTTGCCATTGTTTGGGTCTATCCCCAACTGCAGAAATTTTGGTTTCCAGATAACATCGTTGTGCGAAAAGCATGGCAGCTGCTCTCGGTAAGCGTTGCGGCCCAATTAGGCGTATTGCCGATTAGTTTGTTCTATTTTCATCAGTTTCCAGCGCTGTTTTTTGTTTCCAACCTAATTGTACTTCCCTTTTTAGGGTTGATTCTGGGCTTCGGAATCTTAGTGATTGCCTTGGCCATGACTGACTTTTTACCCAAATTTTTGATCGAGGGTTTCAATTGGGTCATCCACCTGATGAATTCGATTGTTGGTTGGGTCGCTCGCCAAGAAGGATTCATCATCAGAAATATTCCTTTTGATTCGGTTCAAATGATAGTCGGATATGCTGTAATTATTGCTTTGGTTGTATTCCTATCCCGTCCCCGATGGAAATCGGCCTTGTTTTTCTTTGGTGGCCTGATTGTTTTTCAGAGTTGGACCATCTGGAATCAGGTGCAAGTATATCAAACGGAAACCATTATCCTAGCACACAAAACCAGAAATACCATTGTACTGCACCAGTTGGGAAGTTCAGTTACCATAATCACTTCGGATGCTTCCAACATTGGAAACATTGTAAACGATTATGAAGTTGCCGAAAGAATAAAAAACTTGGATACGATTCAGCTAAAGAACAGTTATGAATTGGATGATAAAAGATTGGTTGTCGTGGACAGTTCGGCCATCATCCCTTTGCAAAAAAATCCAGATTACTTGCTCCTGACCCAATCGACCAAAATTAATTTGGAGCGATTGATTGATTCCATTGGACCGAAAAAAATATTTGCCGATGGCAGTAGCTATCCGAGTGTAATATCCAAATGGAAGACGACCTGTATGGAAAAAGAAATCCCTTTCCACTATACCGGTGAAAAGGGATGTTATGTTTTTAAATTCTGAGTTGGTTTCTAATGTACGTTGCCCATCAACTTTTTTATTAAAGGCGAGGCTAAAATTACCAAAACTCCGGCGCCCAGTGCATATTGGGCAATGAGCATAAACCCATCCGTATATACCGTAAGGGTACTAAAACCACTAATATCGGCATCTGTGCTTTCAATGGCCAATTGTTTACCGATAAAGCCCACTACTTGAAATGCGAACGCAGAAGAAAGGAACCAAACCCCCATCATGAAAGCGACTATTCGTTTTGGTGATAGGTCGGTAATTTTGGATAGTCCTACCGGCGACATGAACAATTCACCCACAGACAACAAGAAGTACATCAACAAAAGGTAAGTAAACGGTACAAATCCATTTTCGTTGGCACTTGCACCACTAATGGCCAGTGCATAAAAACTGATACCTGCGAACAAGAGACCCATTCCAAATTTATAGGGCGTTCTTGGATTCAAATTCTTTTTGGAAAGCCATTGCCACATTAGAGAAATGGGTATTGCCAAAATAATGATCCACATGGAGTTCAAAGAATTGGTCTGCGATGCGGACATAATTCCTACCAAATCCACATTACGAGCTGCAAAGAGTGTTATAACACTTCCGGAAAGCTCATGGAATCCCCAGAAAATCGTCATAAAGAACGTAATAAGGACAGCTACAAAAAGTTTTTTCCGCTCTTCTACCGACGCCTTGAACATAATGTAGCCCAGATACAACAAGATTGAAATACCAATCAACTTGAAGATGACATTTACAATATTCTGGTCATCAAAAAAAGTACCTTCAGCACCCAATGCCTTGTATGAGGATAATAAATATGCTATCACCGGAACCGAAGCGAATGCCAGTACCGGAACCAAGATACCTTGTTTAAGTCCAAAGACCTTTTTTCCTATGTTTCCATTTTCTGGAGGTAAGCCTTTATCACCAAACACTCCTTTTTTTATACCGCTCCAAAAAACAATCAAACCAGTAAGCATTCCTATCCCAGCCAGTCCAAACCCGTAGTGCCATCCATATTTGGCGGCCAAAAATCCGCATAACAAAGGAGCCACCCATCCACCGATATTGATTCCCATATAAAAAATGGTGAACCCTGAATCCTTTCGTGGGTCACCATCCTTATATAAAGAGCCAACAAATGTTGAAATGTTCGGTTTAAAAAATCCATTTCCTGCTATAATTAGGGACAATGCAAGAAAAAACGTGATATTGTTTTCGATGGCAAGGACAAAATGCCCCAACGACATTAAAATTCCTCCTAAAAAAATAGAGCGTCGCATACCCAAAATACTGTCCGAAATTCTACCCCCAATAACTGTGGAGGCGTACACCAAGGAACCATATGAAGAATAAACCGCAGCAGTGGCATAATCACGTTCCATTAAAGCGGCGAAGATGACATCTACCATATAAAGGGTAAGCAGGGCCCGCATTCCATAAAAACTGAAACGCTCCCAGAGCTCAGCAAAAAAGAGATAGAACAACCCTCTTGGATGACCGAACAACTGTTTTTCTTCTTGTGGTTTGGCTATTTCTGACATAACGGCTATTTATTATTTTAAATACTATAAATTCTCTTTAACGAAGTTGGTCAATTTGGTATACAGGTGCAGGCTGGTATTGCCTCCATAAATACCATGATTTTTGTCCGGGTATATGGCCCAATCAAATTGTTTGTTGGCCTGCACAAGTGCCTCGATCATTCGCATGGTATTCTGAACATGGACATTGTCGTCTCCGGAACCATGTACCAATAAATATTTTCCTTTTAACAATTCAGGATAGTTGAAAGGCGAGTTATCGTCATACCCGGTTGGGTTTTCTTGAGGTGTTTGCATGTAGCGTTCGGTGTAGATGGTATCGTAAAAACGCCAAGAGGTCACCGGTGCTACGGCGATGGCCATTTCAAAAGTATCATTGCCTTTTAAAATACAGTTTGTGGACATAAAACCACCATAGCTCCAGCCCCAAATTCCTGTTCTATCTTCATCTATATAGGACAGCTCACTTAATTTTTTGGCCGCGTCGATTTGGTCTTCCACTTCATATTTTCCCAATTCCTTTTGGGTCATTTTTTTAAAATCGCGCCCTTTTAATCCAGTACCCCTTCCATCTACACAGGCAACAATATACCCTTCGGACACCAATAATTGGTGCCAGTAGTCCCTGGTTCCCATCCATCTGTTGGCCACCTGTTGCGAACCGGGTCCGCTATACTGGAACATGAACAATGGGTATTTTTTGTTTGGGTCAAAATCGGCGGGTTTCATCATATACATATTAAGGTCGTACCCATTTATATTGATGGTAGAAAACTCTTTCGGCGCAATCTCATACCCCTCCAATTTATTGAGCAGCTCCGAGTTGTCCTTGATTTTCTTTACCAATTTACCGTTTGATGCATCGTGCAAAGTAAACCGATATGGCGTGTCTGCACTTGAATATGTATTGATATAGTACGTAAAATCACTACTGAAGGAAGCCGAGTTAGTGCCTTCATCCGTAGATAATGCTTTCTTTTTCTTCCCTTTACTGGAAATACTATAGACTCCCCTATTAATGGAACCATTTTCTACGGACTGATAAAAAATACGGTCGTTTTTCTCATCATAACCGTAATAACTCGTTACTTCCCAAGGTCCTTCGGTAATCTGATTTTTCAACTTTCCACTACTGCCATATAAATATAAATGGTTGTAGCCGTCGGTTTCACTGGTCCAGATAAAGCTGTCATCGGCCAAAAAGGTTAGATCGTCATCAATATCCACATAAGCATTATCGGTCTCTTCCAATAAAACGTTCGCTGAATTGTCACTGGCATTTACTTTGTAAAGTGTCAAGCTGTTTTGATGCCGGTTCATGGTCTGAACGCTCAAATGGTTCGGATTGTTCATCCATTTAATTCTTGGAATATAGTATGGGTCATCCAAATCCACATCTGAAATAGTTCCAGACGCTACATCAAACATATGTAATGTTACAATGGAATTCTTCTCTCCGGCCTTGGGGTATTTAAACTCATGCTGGGAAGGATATAGTTCCGAGCCATAAACATCCATGGAGAAATGGGGAACCTCTGTTTCGTCAAATCGGAGAAAGGCAATTTTGGAACCATCGCTGTTCCATTCAAAAGCGCGGACAAAACCAAACTCTTCTTCATACACCCAATCTGTAACACCATTGATAATAGTTCCTTTATTACCATCGGTGGTGACCTGCTTGGTAGTTCGTTCCGCCAAGTCCATAACATATAGATTGTTATCGAGAACATATGCCACTTTACTCCCGTCCGGTGACAAGGTAGGCTCTTGGATTTTTGTTTCCGATATTTTCACCAATTCTTTCGATGCTATATCGTACACATAATAAATCCCTAAACGGGAACGTCTAAATATAGGTTCAACTTCCGTCGCCAAAAGCACTTGGGATTCATCATCACTAAAACTATAGGATGAAAAATAGGGAACGGCATCCGATGATGCTACTATGGTCTCCACTTTTTGCAAAGTTTCGTAATCGTACTTATCCAGACTACTGGAACGCGGGGAACGCGATGTATTTAATATGGTGTATTGTGTACCATTGTTCATGGATCGTAGGACATCCATGTATTCTGTCCTGAACTCTCCTCCAAAAATCTCTTCGAGGGTGATTTTTTTCTTTTGTGCTGTAGAAAAAGTAACAACTCCCAATAAGAATAGGAATAGAAAAGACTGTTTGTTCATGAAGTGAAAAAATTGATTAAAAACTCCCAAGTTTACTAATATTTATCCGAAAAATAAATTTTGATGTTGCATTTGCAACATATTTTAACCTTTGGTTCCAGCGATATTTTTTCAGAAATCGAACTTCATTCGGTAAATATCCATTATCCGTATATTTGAAAGCTTTAAGCCAGCTTTATGAATACGCCCGTTGAAGGATTTTCCAAACTTACCAAAACCCAGAAAATTGACTGGATTGCCATCAATTGCACCAAAGACCCCGAAGCCACCAAACAACTGTTGAAACAGTATTGGAATACGGACCCAAGGGTACAGCAACTGCACGATGAGTTTATTGAAAATACCGTTTCCAATTACTATTTGCCTTTTGCAATAGCACCAAATTTTAAGATAAACGACAAGCTTTATGCCATTCCCATGGCGATTGAAGAAAGTTCCGTTGTCGCAGCGGCCAGCAAGGCAGCCAAGTTTTGGTTAGAACGTGGCGGTTTTAAAGCTGAAATCATAGGTACCGAAAAGGTTGGGCAGGTACACTTTATATATAAAGGTGATAATCAAAAACTTTTCAGGTTCTTTGATTCCGCCAAACCTGAACTCATCAAAAGTGTTTCCAGCATTACACAGAGCATGGAAAAGCGTGGCGGAGGCATTAACAACATTGAGTTAAGGGACCTATCAAATAAGGTTGACGGTTACCATCAACTGCATTGCACTTTTGAGACCTTGGATGCCATGGGGGCCAACTTCATCAACTCCTGTTTAGAGCAATTTGCAAGAACATTTAAAGAACAAGCCCTTCTATTTGATGCTTTTTCAGAAGAAGAAAAGAACATAGAGGTGGTAATGAGTATTTTGTCCAACTACGTGCCAGATTGTTTAGTACGGGCAGAGGTAAGCTGTTCTATTTCGGACTTGGGCAATGCCGATATGCCTTCCAAAGATTTTGCCGAAAAGTTTGTAAGAGCGGTCAATATAGCCAAAGTAGAACCTTACCGGGCAGTTACGCACAATAAGGGCATTATGAACGGGATAGACGCCGTTGTCCTTGCAACAGGAAACGATTTTAGAGCGATTGAGGCAGGCGTGCACGCGTATGCCGCCAAGGACGGACAATATTCCAGCCTTACCCATGCGAAGATAGAAGATGGCATTTTCAAGTTTTGGATAGAAGTGCCTTTGGCACTGGGTACTGTTGGAGGGTTGACGAGATTGCACCCCATGGTAAAACTTGCATTGGAAATCCTTCAAAATCCATCCGCCAAAGAATTGATGCAGATTGTTGCCGTTGCCGGACTGGCACAAAATTTTGCCGCAGTGCGGAGTCTGATCACCACGGGCATACAAAAAGGACATATGAAAATGCACTTGTTGAACATGTTGAATCAATTGGGAGCCACCGAAGCAGAAAAACAAAAACTGGTCACTTATTTTAAAGATCAAACCGTAACAAATGCCTCGGTGAAGGAGGCTTTGGAAAGTCTAAAATCAAAATAATGAAGAAGGAGTTTTACAGTAACGGGAAATTGTTGGTGTCTGGCGAGTATGCCATTTTGGATGGTGCTTTAGGATTGGCCATTCCCGTTAGTTACGGGCAATCGCTGAATGTTACTCCGACCACCACGGGCTTGTTGGAGTGGAACAGTCTCGACGAAAGTAATGATACGTGGTTCTCCGCAACGTTCAACCTAGCTAATTTGAACGTAGTTTCCTCTTCTGATTCGGCAATGGCAAAGACTTTGAAGGATTTGCTCTTGGAGGCCAATGCGCAAAATCCATTGCTATTAACGGATAGTGAAGGTTTCTTGGTCGAAACACAGCTCACATTTCCAAGATCTTGGGGGTTGGGCACTTCCTCAACACTCATTAATAATTTGGCCCAATGGGCAAGGGTCGATGCGTTTCAACTATTATGGAAAGCGTTTGGCGGAAGTGGGTATGATATTGCCTGTGCGCAATCCAATTCACCGTTGACCTATCAATTAAAAAATGGCAGTCCACAAGTAGAAGAAATTCACTTTGATCCTATGTTCAAGGACTCGCTTTATTTTATTCATCTAAATCAAAAACAAAGTAGCAAGGAAGCCATTGCCAATTATAGGGAACAACAGTTTGACAAACCACAACTGGTTAAAGAAGTTTCAGATATTACCAAAAAAATGATTCATGCTATCACCTTGTCCGAGTTCGAAACCTTGATGGAGGAACATGAGACATTACTTTCCAAAGTTCTGAAAATACAGCCCGTAAAACAGCGCCTTTTTCCCGATTATTTTGGGGCCATAAAAAGTCTTGGCGCTTGGGGCGGGGATTTTGTTTTGGCCACAGGAGACGATAAAACCCGCTCCTATTTCAAATCCAAAGGTTTTGAAACGGTGATTCCATATTCTAAAATGTTGCTATAATTTCTTTCACCTAGGAGTCCCGTTTTTCCCAATTTTTGCTCATCCATCAATCCAAACAGGGCATCCGTCAATTGACACCCTACTAAAACTATTCTTTTTTGCATTTTGAGACCAGAAGATAAAATTGATAGCTATGTCGTTCTGGGAAAACACACCATTGTTCACAAAAAGCAAAATTGGCCTTTTTACCAAAAGACTGTTTTTACTCTTTTCATTTCTATTTTTTTTCTCCCTACTCATAACCATTTATGGTTGGTCCAATGTAGGTCATGGTTTTAGTTCAATCACGCTATATGCTCAAATCCTACAATTGATTGTGTATTTGGTGGTCATCTACCTTTTATTTAAAAATCAAAAGAATATAGCTCTAAAGGATAGTAATCTATCCACTTGCGATAAAAAGGACAAATATGAAAAAACCGGATTATCCGAATCCTTTTCGCTCGAACTCAAAAATAAACTGGAGCTATTGATGAATGAGGAAAAGCTTTATCTAAATCATGAGCTTAGACTTGATGATATTGCCGAATTATTGGATATATCCCGCCATCATGCATCACAGGTTATCAACGAGAATTTTAACCTCAGCTTTTACGATTTTGTAAACTCATACCGAATCGAAGAGGCCAAAAACAGGCTATGTTCGGACTTTGAAAGCACTTCGGAATCCATTTCAGATATTGCTTATCAATGTGGGTTCAACAATAGAGTCTCCTTTTATAAAGCTTTCAAGAAAGTCACACAGGTAACTCCCAAGGAATTTGTACATGCCGCTGCATAAGGAATACAAACTACAAATTTGTAAATGTAAACTTCATTCGGCAAATATGTAAAGGTTAATAAGCGCTTACAGCACCCGTCATTTCTTTCCCTTTTTTTATGGCGCAATCCACAAGGTAGGGGCTCTAAAATTACTCTTCCCCGAATCATTGTTTTTCATTGTCAAGGAGGATGATTATTTGAATTAGCCTACAAATAAGTTTTACCCCCTGCTTTGTTTGATTGCACTAACTAACTAATAACTCTTTAATTTATGAAAGCAAAAAACTATGGCATGTTGCTGGTATTTTTAATGTGCTTATGCGCCACAACACTAGCACAGGAAAAAAATGTAACTGGTACAGTTACCGACCAAAATGGACTGCCGCTCCCTGGAGTTTCTATTATGGTAGTAGGAACTACAAACGGAGCACAAACCAATTTTGATGGAAACTACTCTATCATGGCCAGTACAGGACAAACCCTTCGGTTTAGCTACATTGGTCAGGCGACTGTAGAGCGGACTGTTGGTTCTTCACCCATTATCAATGTACAAATGGAAGATGATGCCCAAGCCTTGGAGGAAGTCGTTGTGACAGCATTGGGTGTTCAAAGAGACCCAAAATCCTTGGCATATTCAGCTCCAAAGGTCAATTCTGAAGAATTGAATTCGGCACAAAACAACAATGCAATCTCAGCACTTTCGGGTAAAGTTGCTGGTTTAAAAATCAATTCACCATCAGGAAACTTGGACGGTTCTCAGCGTATTTTAATAAGGGGAACAAATTCCATTACTGGTGAAAACCAACCGCTTTTTGTAATTGATGGAATTCCAATGGACAATTCCAACTTTAACACAACCAATGCACAGAGGGGTGCTGGTGGTGTTGACTTTGGTAGTACTATAAACGATATCGACCCCAACAGTATTGAGAGCGTTACTGTATTAAAGGGTGCAGCAGCCGCACTTTATGGGTCTCGTGCATCTAACGGTGTAGTACTGATAACAACAAAAAGCGGAAAGTCTTCAAAAAAATTAGGAGTTACCATTAATACCTCCGTAGCTATGTCGCAAGTTGCCATTCTTCCCAATTTACAACGGGAGTACGGTGGAGGCTCAATTATATCTGATGAAGATGGTGGTATCAATGGATTTGAAACTGTGAACATTAATAACACCCAATATTTGATTCCCCAATATGCTGTCGATGAAAGTTGGGGCCCTAAATACGACCCTAATGTGATGGTTCTACACTGGGATGCATTTGATCAAAGTAGTTTTCCTGAAGATTACCTTAAACCCAGACCTTGGGTTGCACCAGCTAATGATGTTGATAGTTTTTTCAATACTGGAGTATCCATCAATAATAATGTAACAGTTACAACAGGAGGTGATAAAGGCAGTACATTAATGTCTATTGGAAACCAAAATACCACAGGGATTCTGCCTGGCTCAGAAATAAAAAAGCACTTCATAAGAATGAACCTCAAACAACAACTTTCTGAAAAATGGCTGTTCACCAGTAACTTAAACTATGTTAAGTCTCAAGGAATAAGACCGACAATAGGTTATGATGACAATAGTGTTACCCAGAAGTTTTTTCAATGGGGGCAAAGACAACTGGATTATGATAGGTTAAGAAATTACAAAAACAATGATGGCTCTCAAAGAACATGGAACCGAATAGCTTGGAACGACCCAACCCCCAATTATTCAGATAATCCATACTGGACTGCCTTTGAAAATTATCCGACAGACACACGTTCTAGGATTTATGGTGCGGCAAGTCTCAATTATATGATAAGTGATGATTTAGGAGCTAAACTGTCTGTCTACGGAGATACATACAATTTTAGGAATACCGAACAAAAAGCAATTGGTTCTCAGGCGCAATCTTCATATTTGGAAAGAACATATGATTTCCAAGAATACAATTACGAGTTTACTCTTAACTATAATAAGGACATCACCGATAATTTTGGTATTAATGCCTTGGCAGGTGCCAATCAGAGAGACTACCAACTAGATTATAGGGCAATTTCCACAACAGGTGGTTTGGCACTTCCAGGAATCTTTAACATCAACAATGGTAATGGGCCACTAAATAAAGCTACCGACACAGAATTAAAAAAAGTAAACAGTTTATTTGGCAGCTTGAACTTATCCGTGGCAGATCAAATTTTTATAGATATGACTGCTAGAAATGACTGGTCTTCAACATTGCCGAATGACAAGAATTCATACTTCTATCCATCAGCTGCTTTGGCTTGGGTTTTTTCAGAAACATTTGCAAAAGATTCTAACTGGTTCAGCTATGGTAAATTAAGAGCTGGGTGGGCTCAGGTTGGTAACGATGCAAATCCTTATGACGCCTCAAGTACTTTATCGGTACTAAACCCATTCAATGGCGAAGGTAGAGCCACTGCACCAAATACTTTACAAAATGTGAATCTTAAAAATGAGATAACAGAAACTTGGGAAGTTGGTGCCGAACTTAGCTTTCTGAGGAACAGGTTCAATCTTGATGTAACCTATTACAATAACTCTACCACTGACCAGATTATTCCTGTAAATCTCTCGTTGAGTACAGGATACGCTGCCCAATGGATCAATGCTGGGGAAATGACCAACAAAGGGATTGAAGTCCAGGTGGGAGTAAAACCTATTATGTCAGAAGATTTTTCATGGGAATTCAATGTCAACTATGCAAAAAATGAAAATGAACTGGTAAAATTAACAGAAGGTTTGGAAACCATCAATCTTACCAGCGCGCCGTTTAGAGCGCAATTGGTCGCAACCGAAGGACAATCGTATGGTGTCATCATGGGTACGGATTTTATTTACGATGATGCCGGCAACAAAGTGATCACCCCAGGCGGAGCCTACGCCGCAACTCCAGATCTAGTGCCATTAGGCTCTGTTCTACCTGATTATACAGGCGGATTGCGAAACACATTCCGTTATAAAAATGTTGACCTTAGTTTTTTACTGGAAATGAGCAAGGGAGGCAAATACTTTTCAACCACACATCAATGGGGTATGTATTCAGGAATGCTACAAGAAACTGTTGACAACAATATCCGTGAAGAAGGTATAGTGCTAGATGGTGTCACAGGAACAATTACCTATGATGAAAATGGAGATTATACCGTCACCGATACGGCTGAAAACACCACTACAATTTCAGCACAAGAATATGGGACAAACCATTATGGCGGTTTTGGCACTCCCGATGCACAAAATGTGTTTAATGCTGATTTTATTAAACTAAGAGAGATAACCTTAGGCTACACCTTTAAAAACCTTGCCGATATTTTTGAATCTGCAAGAATAAGCTTCTTTGGTAGAAACATGTTTACCTGGGGGTTGGATTATGATGGAATAGACCCTGAAACTGTTTCAACAGGTTCTGGTAACATACAAGGTTTGGAAGGTGGACTACAACCATCCATTAGAACATACGGAATGAACGTTCAATTATCCTTTTAAACAAAAAGCAATGAGAAATAATATAAAGAAATTTTTAATGACTCTTGGTCTTATGGCCATAGTGGCTAGTTGTGATACAGACTATATAGAAGATCCTGATAATCCTGTGTCAGTACCCTCTATTCAATTGTTCAATAATGCAACTTACGATTTAGCGTGGGAATTAAATGATGAATGGGTAGCCGGCAGAGGTACTTTGGGGATAGCTCAGTATTGGGCAGGTGCTTTTTATGTAGAAGAAAATTTGTATGCGTTACGACCTTCTATGATAGATGATATGTGGGAATGGCCCTATCGCATCCTGACGGATTATCAAAAAGTCATTGAACTGAACGAAAATCCTGAAACCAAAGCGCTCATGGAACCTTATGGCAGTAACAATGACCAGATTCAAGTATGCCGTATGATGATGGCATATACCTTTTATAAATTGGTGGACACTTTTGGGGACGTTCCTTATTGGAGCTATGGTCAAAGAGATAACCCAGACTTTCAAGCATTGAGTTTGTTAGATGAGAACCCTATTCCAAACCCAGCTTACAATGATGCATCCGTCATCTATCAAGATTTATTGGTAGAATTGTTAGACGCTTCAAAAAAAATTAGTCCATCAGGTTCTACTTTTGGCACTGTATATTCTGCCAATAGTGATTGGATTAAATTTGCTCATTCCTTAAGGCTGAGACTAGCCGTTCACCTTCTGGACGTCAATCCAACTTTAGCCAATAATGTATTTATGGAGTCCAACGAGCCTGCTTTTGGCAGCAATACCGACAATGCCTTGTTTACCTTTGGCACTGACGATATTACAGGAGGGCCATGGCACAACGCTTTTACAGTTAATGCAAGAAGGGATTTTGCCCCGACTTTATCCTTTGTAGACTTATTATATAATCGTACAGGCCCATTCATGAACTCTGATGCTGACCCACGGGTAGAACTTTATTTTGACAAAAGATTGGAGTCTGAGGAAGTGGTTGGAATACCTTATGGTTTTGGCCAAGATATTGCCCGAGCAGTGGTTGATGAAGGTATTCCTGCAGAACACATACTAGCTCCTGATTTTTCTCAGCCATTGTTGACCTATAGTGAAGTGGAATTCATAAGGTCTGAATTCACGGATTGGAATCAAATGCATTACGAAAATGGCATAAAAGCATCCATGGAATACTGGGGAGCACCTTCAGATGTTATTGATAATTACGTAGAAAGCATTGCTGTGGCTTCAGAAGAAACAGTTCTTACCCAAAAATACATTGCACTCTACATGGATGGACTCGAAGCTTGGACAGAGTACCGAAGAACCGGTTATCCCAACACATTGAGTGTCCCGGGAGATACATACGATGGAACTACTTTTGTGACTAATGTTCCTGGGCTAGATATTATTCCAACAAGGGTGATATATCCCCAGAACGAACAGTTATTAAACCGTTCCAATTGGGATTCTGCCAGAAGTAAACTAAATAATGGGGATACTATGTTCTCCAAGATATTCTGGGATGTAGATTAGAATAATTAAGAAATATGATTTCTTTTAAAAAATGCCACATTCAAATTTGAATGTGGCATTTTTCTCTTTATCAATTACCTCATCCATCAACCCAAACAGGCCATCCGTCAATTGGCACCCTAAAATTCAATCAATTGCTCTTATGTTTGATATCTATTCATCAAACTATTGACTGTAATGGCCCAAATCAGCAAAAAAACAATTGGAAATCTAGTGGCTGGGCTTCTTTTCCAGTCGACTACGATTGTGTTTGGTCAAAATGACACTGAAACACTATTAAGGCTCGATAACTTTATCAATTCCAGCTGTACTACCAATTACAACCAAATCAGGTCAGAATATATCCAAAGTATTCTAAAGCACGATGTATTCTATATCACACAGGAGACTACAAACATTTACGGTGAAAAAGAAAAAGAAGTGAATGAGTTTATAGTAGTGGATACTGGTTTGGAGGTGAAACGGTTTGAGAGAATCAAAACCGATACCCCACTACCCGAACTTAAGAGTTATATACGTGAAAACTTTGTCCTCAACCAGGAATCTGCACCCGATTTTCAAGCACTTTTAGATTATATATATCCCATTGCCGATTGGAAACCGGATAAACGTGAATTCTTTTTTAAAAATGGCAAATGGTATTTCCTTCGAGATGCGTATTTCCGTACCAAACAAGGTTTTGAAATCACGGTGAGTCCAAACGGCAAAATCACGCATATCTGTTATAAAATGCGATGGGATGAACATGAAACTAAATAAAAAAGCCTCCCGATCGGGAGGCTTTTTTATATCATCTTTAGCTAAATCCTAGTAGAATGTCGCTCTTTTATCTTCTATCTCTGCCTTATCTTTTAGAGCGTTGTACACGGCCCCATTTACTCGGGCAGCAGCACTTGTTTGTAGATTTTGCGCATAGGTGCTGTAATTCTCCACATCGGCTGCTTCCGTTTTATTGGTCACTTTAATCATGTAAACACCAGTACTTCCCTCAAGCAAATCAGAAGTCTGGTCTTTCTCCATCGCAAAGGCCTTTCCAACAACAAATGGCTCTCTCCCTGCCCCTGGCAACGTTGGCGAGGACAACGTAACTGCGGATGCATTGCTAAGGCTTACACCATTGTCCGAAGCTATCGCGTCCATTGCTTTACCTTTGTTGGCAGCAATTATCTGTTCTGCTTTACGCTCCTTTCTGATGGCTGGCAACGCAGTAGCTGAAGCATCCTCTGGTGCCATAAGTCCTTTCTTATATTTTTTTGTCAATTGCACCACGGCATAACCATTGTTTACATTAAAGCGTTTGATATCACCAACACTGGTATCGTCGTTAAACGCCCATTGCACAATGCTGCGCTGTGAACCAAGACCCGGAAGGTTCTCTTCCATTTCCTTGATTTTGTTTACTGGACGAACGGTGTAGCTACTTTCCCTTGCAATATCCCCAAAGTTCTCTGGTTCTGCATCCATAACCGCCATTTCATACTTAGTGGCATCGGTGAACAAGGTATTGATGGTTTCTTCTGATGGCTCTATTTCTCTCGACAATGTAGCTACCTGAATCACATCTTGCTTATCGTCAACTTTGATTACATGGTAACCAAATTGGGTTTCCACCAAACCAATGGTTCCTAGCGGATTACCAAAACAAAAATCATTAAACTCGTCGGCCATTACTCCTTCTTGGAAATACCCAAGGTCTCCGCCACGTGGAGCGGATGGTCCGTCTGAATTTTCCCTGGCCAAAGCGGTGAAGAGCACATCTTCTTTTTTAGCCTCTGCCAACAATCTCTTTGCTTCGGCTTCGGCTTCTTCCTTGGTTCTGGTAACGGATGGGTTGGCACGCTCTGCTCCTTCCCAAGTAATCAAAATGTGGCTTGCTTTTGCAGTTCCATTTTCTTTTCTGTCCATTACTTTGGATACTTTATAAGCATTTCCATCTTTATATGGACCGTAGATTTCCCCAACACCCATTGTCATCAATGTATCGGCAACAACAGAAGGAAGGTCTTTTTTGGCCTTATAAATGGTATCGAACTTGGCATCGGAATGCCTGTCCAAGAAAGCGGCCATGTCCGTAGTGTTTCTAAATCCAAGGATGGTATCGTTGGCATCTTTTGCTTCCGAATACTCCACAGAGTTATCCAAGAGAGCAGTTATTGCCGTCTTAACGCTGTTTTCATCTTCAGCTGATGGCTTTTCTTCAAAATAAATAAAACGAATATCACGTGCCTTATCTTGTTTGAACAAAGCTTTGTGGTCGTCGATATAGGATTGGATATCACTTTTGGAAACTTCGATAGTGCTATCTGGAATCGAAGTGTATGGAATACGAACGTATTGCATGTCCACCTTGTTGTTTGCCATATCGTAGTTCAATTGGCCTTCGGTTAGGGTAGCAGTAACACCGCCTTTTACCAAATTGAAATACATACGTTCCTTAGCTGCTTGAATGATAGACTCTTCATCCTGCAACCAAGCATCGTAACGCAAAGGATCATTAGCTTTCCAATCAGCAATTGCACTTTTAAAGACCTGTTCGTTGAACACTCCATTTTCATCCTGAAAATCCGGAATCTGTGCATAGCCCGATGTTCTCACAAAATCCACGATTTGGTCGCTTTCCACATCAATGCCCAAATCTTCGAATTGTTGGTTCAAGATAGCCTTTCTGATTTCTTGATCATATACCATGTTCACCAACTGGGTAGATGTAACGGATGGTCCGTACCTTCTGGATGCTGTTTCAACCTGGGTTCTAAACTCATCAATTGGAATATTTTCCCCATTTACTTCTGCAACCGAGGAGCCCACTTTTCCACCAGCAAAATTATTACTGCTGAATACTCCTGATATTACGAATGCGAACAAAGCCAAACCAATAATTAGAATAAGAACTGTTGTCCGTTTTCTAATATTCTCTAATATTGCCATTTTACTGCTTGTTTTCTTTAAATTCAGTGGGCGAAAATACCACTTTCTTTTCAAATAGGAAAGCTAAAAAAGGGGTGGAAATTATTAATCTTCAGTATGAACGCGTACACTTACCAAGTCTATTTTGGTGTTGGACACCTCCAAAATTTTGAAGGTGAAGTTGTCCACAGTAACTTCTGAATCCTGTTCTGGAATCTCCCCGGTCTGATTTACGATCAATCCTCCCAATGTTTCATATTCTTCTCCTTCCGGAAGCTCCAATTTATAATTTTCATTGATGTAGTCCACTTCCAAACGGGCTGAGAACTTGTATTCGTTCTCGCCTATCTGCTCTTCATGCAGGTCGGTGGAATCGTGCTCGTCCTCGATTTCCCCAAAAAGCTCCTCGATAATATCCTCCACGGTCAAAATACCCGAGGTACCCCCATATTCGTCCAGAACAACCGCCATACTCTTGCGCTTTTTGGTCAGTACGTTCAATATATCCTGGATAAGCATGGTTTCAGGAACAAACTCGACCGGGAGCAATATACTTTTAATGGTCTTTGGTTTTTTGAACAGTTCGTAGGAGTGTACATAACCAATAATCTCATCAATACTATCCTTGAATATCAAAATTTTAGAATAGCCGGTTTCGGTGAAAAGTTTGGTCAGGTTTTTAGGTGTTTCGTTAAGTTCTACCGCTGTAATTTCGGTTCGGGGAACCATTACTTCCCTTGCCTTTACCGTGGAAAATTGAAGTGCGTTCTGAAAAATCTGTATTTCGGAATCTACGTCATCCTCCTCCTCTACGGTCTCCATTTGTTCGGTAATGTAGTCCCCCAATTCCAATTTGGTAAAGGACAGCTGAACTTCATCCCCTTCTGTTTTGAAAAATATCCTTAATATAAAGTCGGACACTTTGATTACGAACCAAGAAATTACCGAGAACAGTAGATAAAAAACATAGGCCGGGACGGCAAACACCTTGATCAGCACGTTGGCGTATATCTGGAAAAATACTTTTGGCAAAAACTCGGCCGTCAATAAAATAACGAGTGTGGAAATAATGGTTTGTGACAATAAGCTAAAGTCCGTCAGCAGTAGATCAACAAGTTGAATATTGGAGGGAAGCAGGCTCTGAAACCACTCCATGAGCATATCCCCCATAAAAAGCCCATAAATTACCAATGCAATATTGTTTCCAATAAGCATGGTGGCAATGAATTTTGAAGGTTTATCGGTAAGCAAGGTGAGTACTTTGGCCAAGAACCCTTCTTGCTTTTTTTCAATTTCAATATGGATTTTATTGGCGGAAACGAAGGCTATCTCCATTCCCGAGAAAAATGCCGAAAACAGCAAAGAAAGAACGATGATGATTACGGAAGAATCCAATGCTATTGTTGATTATCCTTGTTTCGCTGTTCAAAACGTTTCCGATATCTTCTCCTAAAGATGAACATACCTATGGACACCACGGCAAAGAAGATAAATATGTAGGTTTCCTTTGGGTCAACGCTCCAAAGTGTTGCAATCTTGTAAATGGAAATGGCAGCTACCGCCAAATAAAGGTATTCTGTATATCTTAAAACTTTGATCATCCTATTCTTCTTCTTTTATTGTCATTAAGCCATAAGTTTTATGAGCTTTAAAAAAGGTGAAATCTTTATTAAAGTCCATGCCCTCACCATCCATTACCGTTCCGTCCTCGGGGTTTGTATATGTAAAGGCGGCTTCGGTAAATATCCAATTGTTTTTTCTATCGTAATACAACTGGTCGGTTTCCAATTTTTTACCGTCATGACTTTTGATTATGACATTCCCCCTCAAATCTATCAAATTAGTCTGTGAATATACAATACCATAATCGGCAACGATTACACTTTTTTGACTTTTTTCATCGTAAAAATCAACCTGTAATCCTTCTGGAAAGGTACGAAACTTGAAAGCTTGGTTATCAAAATCCTCGGACAATGGACTTGACAACACAGCCACTACTCTGGAATTGGCGGAGTCTTGGGTACTCATTGCCTCGACGGTCTCGGTGTATGTCAAAGTAAAGTTTTGGGCCACACCTTGCGGGAAGAGGGGTTTAACAGCTTCCTCGCCCACCCTTTCATAACCATCACCACAGGACATAAAAAGGATTGCCACGGTGAATACCGTGGCAAAGCTCTTTAAAGTATGTTTTGATTTCTGTTTCACCTTATAGATTAGGTACGGCAACACTACCTCCTACCCAACAGCTGAAAGTAATGGTCTGACCTGCTTTTCCTGAACTAAAGATCATTTCTTTAGATGGTGCCTTGGCGTCATAACTTGCTGCTGTTTGACTGGCTCGGCTACTCAAAGCTGGATCTACAGTACCTGCTTTTCTTGCCATGCTGGCCGCCTTCCAATATATGGCTCTTTTTTCAAAAGGAGTATCGCCACATGCATTGGCACTAGAGGCATACAGATTGGCAATCAACAGGTAAGCCTTACCGTTTGCTGGATTGGCATCTATAGCTTTTAGCGCATAGCTTCTTGCTTGAGACTTGCTACTGTTCCTAACCGTGGTCGCAATTTTATATAGGATATCGGATTTCTTGTAAGAATCTGTTTCCAATTCCACTGCTTTGTTGAAATCAGCAAGTGCACCGTTCATATCTCCTGACTTTTGCTTAAGTACACCACCGTACATGTATGCATCGGCAGATGGGTCCAAAGCCAACTGGGCCTCGAACAGTTTTCTAAACATGGGGTCGTCGGTACATTCTTTGGAGAACATTCTGCCTACGGCTCTCTTCACCCATTTTACATCATCTTTCTTTTCATCAAAGCTTTTTTCGTATAATGGGATAAGGTTATCACAATCGGCAAGTGCACCCAATTTGGAATCTACACTACTAGCTACTTTACCGAAAGATTCTGAATTCACCGTGGCCACCTTAAGAGTTCTTTTCTCTTTGGAAGTAAGTGTACCCAAAGAATCCTTAGGCAACAGTTTTGTAACTATATCGGTCAATTTCTTGTTTTCTTCTTCAAGTTTACCAGTTACATCATCGTATGTATTGAAAACATCTTGAAGGTCTCTTTTACCTGCATCGTGCAAATCTACCAAGCTGGAGAAATAAAGGTACAGGGCCCTTGGGTTTGTAAAGTTTTCCTGATCTTCTTGGAAGGCTTTGTCCAACATAGTGAACAATTCTTCATCGGAAGCCATTTTGTTCTCGTACATCAACAATGCTTTGTCGATGGCCACACCTGCTTTGGTGTAATTGGTCGGGAAATACTTAAGACTGTTATCGTACAAGGACAACAAATCCTGAACGTAAGCATCTTTTTCAGCTCCGGTAGAATTCTCAACCTTTGCTTTCAAGATTCTTTCTCCATAGGAGAAATTCGCCTTGTTGATGTCCGGGCAACTTTCGTAAACCATTTTCCATGGCTCATAAGCTGCATCATAGTTTTTCACCTTTACGTGTTCTGCGTAAATAGACAGATTGGTCATACACTCGGGGTTCTGTGCTTGGGCCATACTTAATCCCGTCAACATGGTGACCATTATCATTGTTAAGTAGTGTCTCTTTTTCATCTTTCTAATTTTAAAGCTGTTAAAGTACAAATTTTCATTAAAAAATCCCTTTTCAGGGCCTTATATGGGTGGTTATTTATGAATTTTTTAAAAAAAGGCTTATTAATTAATTTTTCTTTGTTGAAACCATCTATCATTTAACGATAAGCCTATATTGACTTTAAAATAACTTTCCTCTATAAGGTTTGCATCTGTTGTTCCGCGTCTTCCTAGTTCAAAACCTACATTTAGGTTAGAGAAATCTGCGCCCAACGGTAAACCTAACCCAAAAGTTATGCCAAAGTTGTTTATCTCTTTATTGTTGATGGTCATTCCGGTTACATCGTACCTAAGACCGGCCCTATATGTGATACGGTTAAAATACCCGGTCAACGAACGATAGTCGGGAATCCAATACCCTCCCAAAGCATAGGTGTTGGCATCGCCATAGTCGATATTATCCAGTCCTAGGAAGGTGTTTTCAAAATCGCCCATCTGTTGAAAACTGTATTCTGCTCCCAAAAACCATTTCTTGTTTTCTCCAAAACCGAGTCCAAAAGTGGTTCTAGTGGGTATTTTCAGCTCTGTATTTCTAAGATTGGATGCATCCAAGTCCACATCCACCACCTCAACATTGTTTCCTGTTACCAGTGAAAACGACCCCAATGTCTGGGTATTTTCCGAAGTAAGGTTTCCTTGCGTATTTACAAGTACCGATGTGTAAAGGGTATATTTGTCCTTAATGGTCGGATTATAATTAAGGGCATATTTAAAATCGTATCCATTTATATTGGATTCGCGATCGTCCAAAGTACCGAATTGTACGCCCTCCACACTTTGAATCCTTTGATATTCCAAAGTTCCAAAATTAAAGTTGGCCGTAACCCCAAAACTCAAATTTTTAATAGGCTCAAACCCAATGGAAGCATATAACCGATTGAGCCCTCCTTCACCTTCAAAAAAGTTGGAGACCTCCCCATCGGCCGAGTTCGAAGTTGAATTCAAACTGTAGCCCACCGATGAATAGGGCATTATCCCGAAACCAAATCCTACGTTTTTCGCCAATGGAAAGCCAATAGCCAGATAATCCAGATTGGTCACCGCGGTTCTTTGTTGCTCGTTCCAACTCTTAAGCTGATACTCTTTGTGGGAGATTCCCGCAGTGTAGGCCGTTAACCTAAGTTTGGAATATGCCGCCGGATTTGAAAGGTTGATATGGATACTGTCCCCATACATACTCACACCACCCATCATCTGGGTATCCACTGCTCCTTTGTCCCTATCGTCGCCTATTCCAAAGTAAGAATATGGCGAAATGGTTCCATTTTGTGCAAACGCTCCATGTGCAACCACGCAGAGAAAAGCAATCAGAATCTTTTTAATCATTCAATTTGTATTGTATTCCAGTAGGCAATTAAGTCCTTCCAAGAGAAATTTGGAGTTCGCAAATATGGTGTTTTTTAGCCTTTTGGCAAAAAAATGGGAGTCTCCCCCTGTTAAAATAACTGTTAAATCTTGAAAACGAGAGCGATATTGGTCGATTACCCCATCAACTTCTTGCGACACGCCGTTTATTACTCCACTGTGCATGCACGTTTCTGTACTGTTGCCGATAAAATCCAAAAATTCGTCCGGTGCCAGTAAGGGCAGACCGGCAGTTTGGTCGTGCATGGCACGGTACCTCATCCGAACACCGGGAGAAATGGCCCCACCCACATATTCGCCTGCATTGTTCACCATATCGTAGGTAATACAGGTTCCCGCATCTATAACCAAAGTGTTGCCGCGCGGGTTTTGGCGGTAGGCGGCTGCGGCAAGAGCCAAACGGTCCACGCCCAAGGTGGCGGGAGTGGCATAGCTGTTCTTAAAGGGCATTTTGGAATCGCTGGTAAGCACGTGCACCTTGCAAAAAAGGGCCACTACGTCCCGTTCCTTACGGTCCAATTTGCCAACGGAGGATAGGATGGCCTTGTTTATCCGGGGATATTTCTCGAACAGCTCCTTAATTTTTGATAGGAACAATACGGATTCAAAACTATGGTCGTAGATTATTCTTCCGTTCTCAAAAACAGCGTATTTGATCAACGTATTGCCGATGTCGATTACCAGATTCATGCTGCAAAGGTCGGTAATTGAAAAAAATCAAAACCTTTTTTTCGGGTTTTTGTTTGTATATCCTAATTTTGAAATTATATTTGCACCCGCTTAATAAAGCTTGGTACCTTAGCTCAGTTGGTAGAGCAACGGACTGAAAATCCGTGTGTCCCTGGTTCGATTCCTGGAGGTACCACAAAAAAACCCGCAAACTTGGTTTGTGGGTTTTTTGTTTTTAGCCCCTTCTTATTCGAAAATCGACTGGTTTAGCACAAGAAAACAATGAATTATAGCCAGTATTAGCCACTAATTTTATTTTCGAGCTTTTTTAAGGCTTCGTAGGTAACTTCCTTTAATGTACTTTTAAATATCTTTTCTGATTTTTTATGGGTTGCATCCACTGATTTTCTCATAAACTCCCCAGATGCATTAGCCTCAAATTCTTATCCATTGCTTTTGACAAAAATTTTTAATTCAATAAAGGCAGTTTCCCTTTCAGACCATGAAGTTGCGTGGAATTCCTTTCTGGCGTTAATGACATGAATGGTTAAAATAGCTGTGTTTTTTGAATTGGGTTTCAGATTATCTACTACAGTTTGTTTGATTATTGCCTCATACTCATTTTTTAAGGGCGGAACCACAATGTCAGATTGACCAGCTTTTGAGATAAAAGGAAGCTCTAGGTCGTCAGAGACAGAAATATTTCCCCTTTTATCTTCTACAACAATAAAATCGATTCCCAAATCGAGATGGAGTTTCGGATAATCCCCCCCACTTGTTACAAATTTTGGGGTACTACAAGAAACAAACAACAATATTGCAATATATGGTAGGGCTTGGTTGAATTTCATAAAATTACTAAGTAATAATTAATTTGTGGCTAACGGTTCTTGGCTATGATTTCGTTGTGCCTGGCGGCTGGTGAGCGACGGCGTGGGCCGGTGCGATTTTCCAACGAGCCATAGCTGCATTACGAAAGCATTCCTTTTAGTTATTAGTTTTCTTAAAAGTAGGGAATTTAGTTAAAGACAGAAGAGAAGAATGAATTACACCATTGTTGTGCGTTCGTTTTTATTTTAATTTAAACTCTTTTCTGTCAACAATTTTCTCCTCTTTCATGAATCCTAATTCAATGATAAATTTGGTGATTGTTGAATCTCGGCTCACTCTCCCATCGTCAAATTCACCTACATATTCCTTTATTCCTGTGCTGATATAAGTTGTATCGTTTACTCTCTCTGAAGTTACTTTGTATTTTAAATTAAAATCAGGGTTTGTTCCAATTCCAGCTACCGGATGGAAACCAATTAAGCTGTCTTTACTATTATATATTAGCATTCTTAAGTTTGGAAATTTACCAGTAGCTCCATCCAGGATGGTGATAATTTTTATTTCATCTTCGTTTTTTTGAAGGGAATAGAATTGATAATAATTTGAATCTACTTCTCCATTTCTAAGCCGATATTGATAGTATTTTTTTGCTTGGTCTTTTGTGAGGGGCTTGAGTTTTAAATTTCCGTTGTACCATTCTTGAATATCAAATTTCTCAAGTTGGAAAAATTTAAAATCGGTTGAATCAATGAATATATTGTTAGGCTTGTCTTTTTGAAGTTCCTTTTTCTTTGAAGTACAAGAAACTATAAATCCAAAAAATAGAAGAAAAAGTAATTTCCGATTCATAGTTTTATAAAAGCATGAGATTTAGTTCAAGGCAAGGGGGAACAATGAATTATAGCCAGCTTAAGTTTGATTCCGATTAAATTATAGTCATAAATCAGAAAGAACAAAAGAGAGGAACAAGGT
>NZ_QBTW01000019.1:0-88183 GCF_003057865.1 Muricauda brasiliensis
GGGGCATACGTCAATTGGTGGACTAAAACCTTGTAGAAACTCCCGAATTTGCCAGAATGTTTAATCAATAAAAACTAATGATTATGAAAAAGATACTTTTTTCAGTAGTTGTTGTGGCCATGCTCTGGTCCTGCGGAAAGGACGATAGTCCGAGTACACCACCGGCATCCACCACGCCCACGATAAACGACTTTACGCCCAAAACGGGCCCAGTGGGCACTGAGGTGACCATCACCGGGACGAATTTCTCCACCACCAAGGCCGACAATGTGGTCAAATTTGGAAGCACTACCGCCACCGTGAACACAGCCAGCACCACCCAGCTCAAGATAGCTGTACCTACCGGGGCCATAACGGGCAAGATTTCCGTTACCGTGGATGGCGAGACCGTCACAAGTACCGATAACTTTACGGTAAGCACCGAAACCCAGAACCAAGCCCCCGAAATGGCCGACCAAGAGTTTATGGCCTCCGAGGACATTACCGAGGCTAACGAAATTGGCCAAGTGGCGGCTACAGATCCGGACGAGGATGATACACTTACCTTTGAACTTACAGCAAACGACAATGACCTGTTTGCCGTTTCTGAAAGTGGAGTGCTCACCTTGGCCGAAGGCAAGACCTTGGACTTTGAAACAGCGGTCTCGCACAGCATTACCGTAAGCGTTACCGATGGCGAGGAGACCGTAGAGGCTACCATTACCATAACCGTGGAAGATGTGTATGAGAACATTGTAGATGACCCTGCCTCTTTTGTCACTACTTGGAAAACAGAGGTTGATGATGGGGAAGTGATTGTCGGGGCAAATCCTGAATACGATTATGATTTCATTATAGATTGGGGAGACGGTACGGTAGAGGAAATAACCGAATCAAATCCGACAAAGTTTGCACATATCTATGAAACGGCAGGTACATATACGGTAGCTATCAAAGGAAACTTCCCTGCTATTGTAACAGGTAACATTTATACTGCTACGACAGGAGAAAAAATAACCAGCATTGAACAATGGGGGAGTATACAATGGAAAACCATGGGATATGCCTTTTCAAAGGCAGAAAATATGGTGTATAATGCTTCCGCTGCTCCGGATTTAACCAATGTCGCCAATATGGAATCCATGTTTAGTGGCGCAACATCTTTTGATGGGGATATCAGTGGATGGGAAACTTCCAATGTCATCGAAATGCAATATATGTTTTTCAATGCTGCTTCCTTTAATGGGGACATAAGTGCTTGGAATACGGCCGAGGTAAATGATATGCAGAATATGTTCAAAGGAGCCACTTCCTTTAATGTGGATATCAGTGGTTGGAATGTTTCCAGTGTAATAAATATGGGCGGTATGTTCCATAGTGCGACATCTTTTGATCAAGATCTGGGCAGTTGGGACATTGGCAGTATTACAACTATGGCCAATATGTTGGACAATAGTGGAATGTCCAAGGAAAATTTTAACGCTACCATTATTGGTTGGCATGGTTTTGTCGACGATAATAATGGACCGTTGGAAGTAACATTGGGGACAGAGGGATTAACCCTTTGCGGTTTGACCGCCTTTGAGGCAGCTACTGATTTGGTAGCGAGCTATGAATGGAATTTGCAAGGGGCAATAAATGTAGAAGCAGAGTGCAATTAACATAGCACTTGCAATATGTAATAGAACTAACCGGGAGGGCCAAGTGCTCTTCCGGTTTTTGTTTTTTAGAAGTCAGAAGTCAGAAGTCAGAAGTCAGAAGTCAGAAGTCAGAAGTCAGAGATCTGTGGGCAGTTGGCAGTCAATAATTATCACTTGTCAGTTCGAGCGCAGTCGAGAACCCTTTGCCAATTACCTCTACACCATAGAATCTGAATTTCCTTCGACCCGGCTCAGGGCCCGGCATTCAATTAGTGAAAATTCGTGGAATTCGCGTCAAGATGACTACTAACAATCGACCCGTCCAAAAATCGAACAATCTAATAGTCCAATCAACCAATAACGAATAACGAACAACCATGCCCCTTCGACTACGCTCAGGGTCCATACTTCTAATCATTCAACCATCCAATAATCCATTAACCCCTTAACCCCTTAACCCCTTAACCCTTCACCTTTCAATCCTTCACCCGTAACCCCCATCAACCCAAACCCATCATCCGTCAATCCAAATAGGGCATTGGTCAATTGGTGGCCGAAAAACTCAGCATAACTCCCGAATTTGCCGTGAATTTTAAACCTTAAAAAAGAAATTATTATGAAAAAACTGCTTTTTACCCTAGCAATTATGGCCATAATATCGTCCTGTGCAAAGGATGATAGTCCAGGTCCGCCACCGGCATCCAGTAAACCAACGATAACCGATTTTACACCTAAATCGGGTACAGTGTACACCGAAGTCACGATTACGGGAACCAACTTCTCCGCCACTGCCGCGGACAACGAGGTAATGTTCGGTACGGTAGCTGCCAATGTCAGCAACACTACGCCCACTAAAATTGTGGTACATGTACCGGTAGGAGCCATCACTTCCAAGATTACCGTGACCGTCGATGATGAAACCGCTACCAGCACCGATACCTTTACGGTGAATACGGAAACCTTGGAAATGGCCGACCAAGAATTTACGGCCTCCGAGGATTTTACCGATTCCGATGAGATAGGCCAAGTAACGATAACGGGAGCAGGTGGCAACACCTTGACCTTTAGCATTACAGACAGCGAACTGTTTGCCATCTCCAATACGGGAATGCTTACTTTGGCCCAAGGCAAACTGCTGGATTTTGAAACAGCGACCTCACACATTATTACGGTAAGCGTTACCAATGGCGAGGATACCGTGGATGCCACCATTACCATAACCGTTGAGGATGTTGCAGAAGCCGACCCCAAAGATAAAGCTGCTTTTGTGACCACTTGGAAAACAGAGAATGATGAGGAAGATGTAAGCTTTTACTTATCAGATGATTACGCCTATAATTTTGTTGTAAACTGGGGCGATGGTACCGTTGAGACTATTAATACAGCAGATGCGTTTCCAGCAAATGGAGAGGTAATCCATACGTACAGTAGTGCAGGAGCTTATTCTGTAGCCATATATGGGGAAATGCCTTGGTTCGTAGTTGGGCCGGAGAACCAGAATGCTTTAAAGCTATCCAGTATGGACCAATGGGGAAATAATGTATGGCAAGATTTATCTTATGCCTTTGCCTCATGTGCCAATATGGTTTACAATGCCACCGATATGCCAGACCTTTCCGAGGTGACCAATTTGTCCCATATGTTCGCAGAAGCTACTAGCTTTAATGGCGACATTAGCGATTGGATTACTAGCAACGTTACGAACATGTCCTATATGTTTGCTGTGGCGACTTCGTTCAATGGGGACCTGAGTGAATGGGATACTTCAAATGTAACGGATATGTTGGCAATGTTTTATGAGGCAGAATTGTTCAACAACGATATAAGTGGTTGGGATACAAGTAATGTAACCACTATGGAAGGTATGTTTGGAGGAGCATTATCTTTTAACCAAAACCTTGAAAGCTGGGATATAAGTAATGTAGAACAGATGGGATTGATGTTGACCAATAGCGGAATGAGTACTGTTAACTATGAAAATACGTTGCTGGGATGGAGCGTATTGGATGAAGGTGAAACACAAGTTCCGTTAAACATTACCTTGGGAGCAACAGGTTTGACATATTGTACCTCCGCTGGTAAAACTGTATTGGTTGACGATTTTTCATGGACCATTAATGATGATGGTTTTGACCCTAATTGCCTTTAATTTATCAATTATTTTTTTGTAAAAGCATCGGAAGCCAATTGGTTTCCGGTGCTTTTTGTTTTTGGGAATGATAGATCAGTCTAAAATTAACAATAAACAGTTGTCAATTGTCAGTTCGAGCGCAGTCGAGAATCTATTATCTCTATCAATATATATTGATCACTGCCCTTCGACTCTGCTCAGGGCCCGGTTCAGAATACAATAATCAGTAGGCAGTTAACAGTTGTCAATTGTCAGTTCGAGCGCAGTCGAGAACCCATTAACCTTCGCACTCACGGAATAACGACCACCATGTCCCTTCGACTCAGCTCAGGGTCCAGTTCAGAATATAATCAGTAGGCAGTACACAGTCAACAATCAAATAATCGAACAATCCAATAATCCTTTTAACCCTTCACACTTTCCCCTTTGTTCATATCACTGACAATCCTACATAATTCCTTGGTACTGTCCCGAAAAACATTCGTATTTTTACACTTGTTTTTACAAAAACACAGTTTTTTAGCAATTATCCTTACAATTATTACAATATGAATCAATATGATGTAGCCATTATCGGCTCTGGACCAGGAGGCTATGTGGCGGCCATTCGATGTGCCCAATTGGGAATGAAAACCGCAATTATAGAAAAGTATGCCACCCTTGGCGGAACTTGCCTTAACGTAGGCTGTATCCCATCTAAGGCGCTTTTGGACTCATCACACCACTATGAGGATGCCGTAAAGCACTTTGAGGAACACGGTATCGATATTCCAGGTGAAATAAAAGTAAACTTGGAGCAAATGATAGCCCGCAAGCAAGGCGTTGTGGACCAGACTACCAAGGGCATCGAGTTTTTGATGGACAAGAACAAAATAGATGTTTATCACGGTGTCGGAAGCTTTAAGGATGCCACGCACATCAACATTGCAAAAGAGGATGGCGAAGAGACCATTGAAGCTAAAAATACGATTATAGCAACTGGCTCCAAACCATCATCCTTGCCATTTATCGAGATTGATAAGGAGCGTGTAATCACGTCCACGGAAGCCTTAAAATTGAAGGAAATTCCAAAACACCTGATCGTTATCGGAGGTGGTGTAATCGGATTGGAATTGGGCCAAGTTTATAAAAGACTAGGGGCCGATGTTACCGTAGTGGAGTTCATGGACCGAATTATTCCAGGAATGGACGGTGCATTGTCCAAAGAACTCACCAAAGTGATGAAAAAGCAAAAGGTGAAGTTCAACCTTTCCCATAAAGTGAAATCCGTAGAGCGTAAAGGCGATGAGGTCATCGTAAAAGCCGACGATAAAAAAGGAGAAGAGGTCACTATTAAAGGTGATTATTGCTTGGTAAGCGTTGGCCGGAAACCATATACCGATGGATTGAACGCCGAAGCCGCCGGTGTAAAATTGGATGATAGGGGCAGAGTAGAGGTGAACGAACACCTACAGACCAATGTATCCAACATTTACGCCATAGGTGATGTGGTAAAAGGAGCCATGTTGGCCCACAAAGCTGAGGAAGAAGGTACCATGGTGGCGGAACTGTTGGCAGGTCAGAAACCACACATCGATTATAATTTGATTCCGGGTGTTGTTTACACTTGGCCGGAAGTTGCCGCTGTGGGCAAAACGGAGGAGCAATTGAAGGAAGAAGGCGTGGAATACAAATCAGGTCAGTTCCCCATGAGAGCGTTGGGAAGATCCCGCGCCAGTATGGATTTGGATGGCTTTGTAAAAATCTTGGCCGACAAAAACACCGATGAGGTATTGGGTATCCACATGATCGGCGCCCGTTGTGCCGATTTGATCGCCGAAGGCGTTACCGCGATGGAATTCAGGGCATCTGCAGAGGATATTTCGCGTATGAGCCATGCGCACCCGACCTTTGCCGAAGCCGTTAAGGAAGCTGCATTGGCCGCTACGGATGATAGGGCATTGCATGTGTAAATAGAAAATCAAAATGAATTTATAGCAAAGCATTCAGTCTGCGGATTGGATGCTTTTTTTAGCTCCGTACGGTACGAAAAATGCGCCTCAAGAAAATACGAATACGTATAAAAACTTCACGAAGTACTGGTATGGATAATTCCTTTAGTTCGATTGCCTGGGTTTTGATGAACGCAAGACCTGAAGAAATCTGTGTTTTGATGCCCAATTCGTACTTGTTGTATTGAAGGGCCAACCAAGTGCAAACAATCATAAATGCCAATGCTCCTGGAATCACAATGGCAGGGGATAGCGAGTGGTTAAAGAACCGATATAGCCCCAACCCTGTAAAACTGCCGTAAAGGATAACAAAGTGAATCACGTAGATGGATAAAGTGCTTGCCCCGATTTTTAATACCGTTTTGTTAGTCATTAGCTGACGGAGTATCATAAATACGGCAAAAACAACAAAAACATTGCCCAGTCGAATAAATAGGTAGTTATTGGTAAGGAGCAGTCCAAGAAAGTTCAATCCGGTACTTTCGTAAAGGAACTCAAAGAAATTGGACGATTGATAAATCAAAATATAACCAACGGCCAAGGCAATGGAAATGGCTGCAGGATACAAATACCTATAATTTTTAAACCTAGTAAATAGCACGGATATAAATGCCCCAATCGTCGTGTAGCCAAACCACGGGATTATGGTAAATACAGACCCGTTGGCCTTCGTCAAATAATTCGCCAAAAAGTCGGGCAAAAAGGGATAGGACCAATCTTTATAAACTCTTTCAAAAAGGAAAAGCACCAAAGTGATGAGGACAAGAACAGTCGGGAAAACATAGGCTTTCTTTTTGGCAGTCAGCACATAGATGCCGATTAGGCCCAAAATAGATAGCCCAATACAATGGAGCACATCCACTAAATAAAACGAATCGTAAATTTCGCCTTTGAACAGCCCGCCAAGGTTCATCCGTAGTAAATATCCAATGAGTAATAGCTGTAAACCGCGTCGGATTCCTTTGGAAACCCTTGGGTTTTCTATGCCGTTTTGCGGAACGCGAATCAGTAAGTAGGTGAAAATAAAACCGGAAACCGTAAAGAACACGGGAGCCGTAATTCCCCTAAAATACAACCAGATGTTGTAGGCTGTGTTGCTGGTATCTCTAAAAACGGGGTCCAACAGACCATCTATAAAATGCCCTTGCAGCATCATCAAAATAGCCCATGCACGCATGGCGTCCACAAAAAATAGTCTGTTTGTCTTTACCGTCATTTTAGAATCGATTCACCCTATATACTTGTTTAGCAAGTACTTTGGATGTTGGTCGCACCAAAAATATGCAAAATAGTCGCATCTAACTTCCAATTGCGGTATTTTAGCGAAACAATCAACAATTCCATTATATGGCTGCAATTTTGGCATTAGCGGGGAGCAATTCTTCCACTTCTATCAATTTTAAACTGGTAAAATATACCGTTTCCTTAGTTCAACAGCATGATATTCAACTCATAAACATGGCAGAACGGGTCTTTCCAATGTTCAGCGAGGATTTGGAAAGAGCAGAAGGCTATTCAGCAGACTTGATGAAGTTGAAGGCGGAAATCAACAGTGCGGATGGATTAATATTGTCCGTGAACGAGCATAACGGAAACCCATCGGCATATTTTAAGAATGTACTGGATTGGCTATCCCGAATGGACCGGAATTTTTTGGAAGGCACCAAAGTGTTTTTGATGTCCACATCGGGCGGCAGGCGTGGTGCAAAAGGTTCTTTTACTGTGATTGATGGCATGTTGACAAGATTTGGTGCGGAAATAACGGCAAGCTTTTCATTGCCATCCTTTTATGAAAATTTTGGTGATGAGGGCATTTTGGATGAAACCCTTCGAATGGAACACCAACAGGCGCTGAGTACATTTTTGGATTCGTTAAACTCATAACCATTGCGGACACATCGCTCTTTTAAGATAAAATCCTTTTTACAAAGTAAAGAGGCACTTTTTTGGTGGTCCAAACAATTTGATACGGCCGTTTGGCTGGACAGCAATTCCCATCAAGACCAATATTCCAGTTTTGAAGTCTGTTTAGCGGTTGGCGTATCTAAAAAGTTTGAAACCACTAAAACGCTCCGCACTTATTTAGAAAATGAAAAGGATTGGCTGTTTGGTTACTTTTCCTACGATGTAAAGAACGAGTTGGAGGACTTGTCCTCAACTAATTTTGACGGTCTCGAATTTCCGGAAGTACAGTTTTTTCAACCGGTAAAAGTTATCCAGATTAAGGATGATGAACTCCATTTCAGTTACTTGAATGGAGTGTCTCAGGAAATTGAAGAGGATTATATAGAAATCAGCAGTTTTACTGCTGCACCAACCCCATCTGAACCGCAAGACCCTATCAAAATAAAAATGAGGATTCACAAGGATGCGTATTTTGATAAGGCCCATCGGTTTTTGGAGCATATTCACCGTGGCGATATTTATGAAGCCAATTTTTGTCAAGAGTTTTATGCCGAAGATGCTACCATAGATCCATGGCAAACCTACCAAAAGTTGAATGACATATCGGAACCACCGTTTGCCGCTTTTGCACACTTCAATGATAACTATCTGATGTGTGCCTCACCAGAACGGTATTTAAAAAAGCAGGGGCAAAAGGTGATATCGCAACCTATAAAAGGAACTGCAAGGAGAGGAATTGATGAACGAGAAGACGAAAGAATCAAAAAAGAGTTAGCCCAAGATGCAAAAGAACGCTCCGAAAATATTATGATCACCGATTTGGTCCGTAATGATTTGTCCAAGAGTGCAATAAAGGGTTCGGTGCAAGTAGAACAACTTTGTAAGCCACACACTTTTAAGCAAGTACATCAACTTATTTCCACAATAGTTTCAAAAGTTGCAATGGACAAAAATTCTTTGGGATTAATCAAGGAAACCTTTCCCATGGGCAGTATGACCGGAGCTCCAAAGATTTCTGCGATGAAGATTATCGAGGAGTTGGAGGAAACTAAACGAGGTCTATACAGCGGGGCTGTAGGTTACTTTTCACCAAATGGTGATTTTGATTTCAATGTGGTAATTCGCAGTATTTTGTACAATGCAAGCAAAAGGTATGTTTCCTTTTCCGTTGGTAGTGCCATTACGGCTAAATCCGACCCAGAAAAGGAGTATGAGGAATGTCTGTTGAAAGCCAAAGCCATGCGGATGGTTTTAGAGACGGACTAAGGTTTATTCGTAAATTCGCATCATGGTCCAAAAATTCAAACAGCACATTGCGAGTTCTCTTTGTTTTCTTCAGGGAGAAAAGTTGTTGTTGGCCTGCAGTGCTGGCCTTGATAGCGTAGTATTGGCACATTTGTGCGACGCTTCGGATTTGGATTTTGCATTGGTCCATTGTAATTTTTCTTTGCGGGGCAGCGAAAGTGATGGCGATGAGCATTTTGTACGTGAGTTGGCCTCTAAATTTGAGATTAATGTTTATGTAAAACAGTTTGATACCGAGCATTATGCAAAGGAGCAACGTTTATCAGTGCAGATGGCAGCACGGGAATTACGTTACAAATGGTTTGAGGAACTGTTACAGGCCATAGAGTACGATTATGTACTGACTGCCCACCATGCAGATGACAGTTTGGAGACTTTTCTCATCAACCTTTCCCGGGGAACCGGAATAGAAGGACTTTCAGGCATTCCTGAAGTAAATGGGAATATTGTTCGACCGTTGTTGCCCTTTTCCAGGAACGAGATTATGGAATATGCAAAGTCAGAAAGTATTCAATGGAGGGAGGACAGCAGTAACGCGAGTACGAAATACCTTCGTAATAAAATACGCCATAACGTTGTTCCCATTTTAAAGGGATTGTCTCCGTCTTTTTTACAAAATTTTCTCAACACACAACATCATTTGGGTCAAACCAATGATTTGGCAAACAACCATTTAAATGAGTTGAAGTCAAGATTGTTTCAACAAAGAAATGATGATATAGAAATCAAAATTTCCGAGCTGCAAAAACTGCAGCCTTTGGATGCTTATTTGTATGGATTATTGAATGGGTATGGGTTTATTGAATGGAACGACGTTAAGGATTTATTGACCGCAGAGAGTGGCAAACAGGTTTTTTCCAATACACATCGACTGCTTAAGGATAGAGATTATTTGATTCTTGCCGAAATCGCACCTGAAATTAAAGGAACGTATTACATTCATTTGAATAAAGCTTCAGGTGAATTGCCCATTAAAATACAGTTAGAAGAGGTGGAATCCTTTGAAAAACAGGGACAAAATGTCGTATTTTTGGATAAGGAAAAGTTAAACTTTCCGTTGGTGTTAAGAAACTGGGAAAAAGGCGACTATTTTTATCCATTTGGAATGAAGGGCAAGAAAAAGCTCTCCAAATTTTTTAAGGATGAAAAGATGGACCTGATTTCTAAGGAAAAGCAATGGTTGCTCTGCTCCGGCAATGATATAGTCTGGATTGTGGGCAGAAGAGCCGATGAACGATTCAAGGTTGAGGAATCGACCAGAAAAATAGTAAAGATTACATGGCTAACATAAAATTATCGCTTCTCTTTTTAGGATTATTGGTGTTTAATCTGGGTGTATTTGCCCAAACGGACAAGAATCCTGCCGTTTGGAGCCATGAGGTAAATAAGCTGTCCGACACCGAATACGAATTGGTGTTCAAGGCCAAAATTATGGACGGCTGGCATGTCTATTCCCAGTATACGGATGAAAACGGTTCTTTGCCCAGTGAGTTTACCTTTGAAAAAGCAGGTGATGATTACGAACTCATTGGTAAAACAGAGGAGAGCGAGACCCTAAAAGAATATAGCGATATTTTTGAGGTGGACGAGACTTTCTTTAAGAAAGAGGCCATATTCACTCAAAAAATCAAATTATTAAACCCTGAAGTCAACCAGATTTCAGTGAACTTGTTCTACCAAATTTGCAAGGAGGTTTGCATCCCTGTTGACGAACTATTCCAAATTTCTTTGGACGGAACAGGGTTTGTGGCTGAAGAGGCTAATCTGGACGAACGCAGCGTTGCCTTGGGAAAATCACTTAAGGTAGATTTAAAAAACAAAAACCTTTTAAATCAAAACGGAGTTACGGATTCTGAAGGAAAATCTAACCTATGGATGATTTTTGGATTAGGTTTTATCGGTGGTTTGATAGCATTGTTGACACCATGCGTTTTTCCTATGATTCCGTTGACAGTGTCTTTTTTCACCAAGCAGACCCAAAATAAATCCAAGGGAATAGCAAACGCCTTGCTCTACGGTTTCTTTATCGTTTTGATTTATTTCTTGTTGAGTTTACCTTTCCATTTGTTCAATTCGGTAGACTCACAAATTTTGAACACCATTGCGACCAATATCTGGTTGAACGTGTTCTTCTTTATCATTTTTGTATTCTTTGCCTTTTCATTCTTCGGTTATTATGAACTGACATTGCCCAGTTCTTGGGCCAATAAAATGGATTCAGCTTCTTCCAAAGTAGGAGGGGGATTGGGCATCTTTTTTATGGCCTTGACATTGGCAATCGTATCATTTTCCTGCACAGGCCCTATTTTGGGCGGGCTTTTAGGAAGTACAACATTGGCAGAGGGTAATGTGGCTACCAATCTAACCTCCGGAATGGTAGGTTTTGGTCTGGCTTTGGCGCTTCCGTTCGCCTTGTTCGCCATGTTTCCGGCTTGGTTGAACTCATTGCCAAAATCTGGCGGATGGATGACGACCGTAAAAGTGGTGCTTGGGTTCTTGGAACTGGCTTTGGCCTTCAAATTCCTGTCCAACGCAGATCTGGTCGGAAATTGGGGCATTTTTAAAAGAGAAATCTTTGTAGGCATCTGGGTAGTGCTATTTGTTTTGATGACGCTTTATCTGTTCGGGATCTTTAGGTTCCCGCATGATGGACCCAAAAAGAACCTGTCTCCGGCAAGAAAAACAATAGGTGTCCTCAGTTTTACCTTTACCGTTTATTTGGTTCTTGGAATTTTCAATGTCAGTAATCTAAAATTATTAAGCGGTTTCCCTCCCCCTAGTTTTTACAGCGTAGTGGAAACAGAAAGTGATTGTCCGCTTGGATTGGATTGCTATAAGGATTTTGAAGAAGGTGTGTCATATGCACAAGAGGTGAACAAACCCATTTTGTTGGATTTTACTGGTTGGGCCTGTGTAAATTGTAGAAAAATGGAGGAAAATGTATGGAGTGATTCCAATATTTACCCCATTCTAAAGGAAGATTATGTATTGATTTCTCTCTATGTGGACGATAGAAAGGAACTTCCCGAAGCAGAGCAATTTGACTTTAAATACGACTCTGGACGGGTGAAATCCATCCAGACGATTGGCCAAAAATGGGGGACTTTCCAAACCATCAATTTTAATGCTGCTTCGCAACCTTACTATGTACTGCTTTCCCCAAATCTTGAAATTCTCAATGAAGCAGTCCAATATGTTGATGTTGAAACGTATGAGAAATGGTTGAAGTCAGGCTTGGAAAAGCACCATTTATCTATGAACAAGTAGTTGATATTTGTCAACATCTTTTTTAAGTCATCTAAGAAATTAATTATACCTTAGGGTACTAATTGACTTAACCCATCTTCGTGAAAAAGTACAAAAAGATTCTTCTTGCAATTGCAGGATTCCTTCTACTTGTAATTATTGGTATTGCTATATTCTTAAATTCCTTAAAGCCGGATTATAGCGGTGAAAAAAAACTGCCCGGTATTTCCAATGAGGTAACCACTTATTTTGACCCCTATGGGATACCGCATATATATGCCGAAAACGAAACTGATGCGCTGAAGGCACTGGGGTATGTTCATGCTCAGGATAGATTATGGCAGATGGAGTTGCTCCGAAGGGTGGCCAAGGGAAGACTTTCTGAGGTTTTTGGAAAGGATATGATTGGAACGGACAAGTTTTTTCTATCACTGGGCATTGCCAATCACACAAAGGAAACCGTTGCCAGTCTGGACAAGAACAGTGAGGCCATTGTGCTTGCACAGGCCTATTTGGATGGTATCAATGAGTTCATAAAACAAGGACCAACCCCTATTGAGTTTTATTTGACCGGTATAAATAAGGAGCTCTTTAGTATTGAAGATGTGTACAATGCGGTGGGATATATGGCTTTCAGTTTTGCCATGGCCCACAAAACAGACCCTTTGTTGACAAGCATGCGCAACAAATTGGGTGACGAGTACATGAAGGATTTGGCCATAAGTTCGGATACCTCTACTGTATGGATTAAAAATTTTAAAGGAGAAGTTGCCGATACTCTTGGGACAAATATTACCGCAAGTGTGAATAGTACCTTAAGCAAGCTGCCCATTCCGCAATTCGAAGGAAGCAACAGTTGGGTCGTTGCTCCGCAAAAAACCAAAAATGGAAAGGTAATTTTGGCCAATGACCCTCATATTGGGTTTGCACAACCTTCGGTATGGTATGAGGCCCATGTGAGTACTCCCACCTACGAAAAATATGGATATCATTTGGCAGGAGTTCCGTTTCCATTGTTAGGTCACGATAGAAACTTGGCCTATGGCCTTACCATGTTCGAGAACGATGACATCGATTTTTATTATGAAGAAACCCATCCATCCGATAGTACCAAATACAAAACAGCAGAAGGATGGAAGGACTATGAATTTGTAAATAAAACCATTAAAGTAAAAGATGGTGAGAATGTATCGTTTACTTACAAGAAAACACACCACGGACCTGTCTTAAACAATATTGCTGACCAAATTTCGGAGGAAAAACCAGTTGCCATGTCTTGGATATATACCAAACCCAAGAATATGGTGATACATGCCTTGTATGGGTTGAGTCATGCCACCAACATGGAAGAGTTTAAAAGCGCTTTGCCCAATATCCATGCGCCAGGACTCAATGTAATGTATGGTGATGCCCAAGGAAATGTAGCATGGTGGGCAACCGCCAAGCTTTACGAGATGCCGGACAGTTTGTCCACCAAGTTTATTTTGGATGGCACATCAGGCAAAGAGGAGCCATTGCGCTATTTGGACTTTTCGGAAAATCCCATGGCCGAGAATCCACCATGGAACTATGTGTATTCTGCCAACAACCAGCCCGACTCCATTGCAGGAATGCTCTATCCCGGTTATTATTTGCCTGAAAACCGTGCCAAGCGGATTGTGCAGTTATTGGAAGCCAAAGATGATTGGGACAGGGAATCCATTTCTGAGATGATATTGGATGTTACCTCTCCAGTGAACACGGAGGTGGTAACCGAGTTGATTAAATTGTTCGATGTTTCAAGCTTGAACAATGAGCAATTGGTGCTTTTGGACTCTATGAAAAATTGGAACGGGGAATATAAGCTCAAATCCATTAGCCCGGTGATATACCACAGGACGCTATATTTTATGGTGAAGAACACCATGGAAGACGAATTGGGCCCAGAAATGTTCAAACAATTCTTGTCCACGCATCTATTTAAGAGACAGATAGCTTGGGGCTCCAGCATGAAATCCGGAAAATGGTGGGACAACGTCAACACTCCAGATGTAGTGGAAACAAGGCAGGATATCGTGTTGATGTCGTTCGCTCAGACATGGGAATCATTGATTAAAGACTTTGGAGAGGATACTAGCCAGTGGACTTGGGACAAGGTACATACTTTGGAACATGGGCACCCCTTTGGCCAAGTGGCATCCTTGAGAAAATACTTCAATGTGGGACCATTCCCTGTAGAAGGTACACGTGAGGTAATAAACAACCTTGCTTTTCCTTACGACAGCACCGGTTTCTATAAGGTGAATTCAGGACCTTCGACCCGTAGAATCATAGATTTCTCTGATATTGAGAACAGTATCAGTATTTTGCCGACCGGGCAATCCGGTAACCCCCTGAGCAAACATTACGATGATCAAGCACAGATGTATGTCAACGGAGAGTTCCGTAAAATGATGATGAACAAGCAGGAAATTGAAGAAACTGCTGCATCTGTTTTGATCTTTCGTTAATTCAAAAGGGGCATTCGTCAATTCAAATTAGGGTATCCGTCAAACCATTGATTTTTTTGATTGGAGATTGGCTATTTTTTCAGTCTTTTTTCAATTAAGAAAGGTTATATGCTTATAAAAGTTTACGGAAGTGCCGTTTTTGGAATCGAAGCAACAACAATTGTTGTAGAGGTAAATATAGATAAAGGCATTGGTTATCATTTGGTTGGATTACCGGATAACGCTATTAAAGAAAGCAATTTTAGGATAGCTGCGGCTCTTCAGAATAACGGGTACCGTATTCCCGGAAAAAAAATCACCATCAATATGGCGCCTGCCGACCTACGAAAGGAAGGGTCTGCCTACGACCTTACTTTGGCGATTGGTATTTTGGCCGCCTCGGACCAAATCCGTTCTCAAAACATCCATAAATATTTGATTATGGGAGAACTCTCCTTGGATGGGAGCTTACAGCCAATAAAAGGTGCTCTGCCCATTGCCATCAAAGCAAAAGAGGAAGGTTTTGAGGGGTTTATACTGCCCAAAGAAAACGCGAATGAAGCAGCGGTGGTAAATGGACTGAAAGTATATGGGGTTGAGAACATAAAAGAGGTTATCGGTTTTTTTGACGAGGACAAACCGCTTCAGCAAACAGAAATAGATACAAGACAGGAATTTTATGACCATTTACATTTACCCGAATTTGATTTTTCGGACGTAAAAGGTCAAGAGAGTATAAAACGCTGCATGGAAATTGCCGCGGCGGGCGGACACAACATTATTCTGATTGGCCCGCCCGGGGCCGGAAAGACCATGTTGGCCAAACGTTTACCATCCATTTTGCCACCAATGACGCTTCATGAAGCGCTGGAAACCACTAAAATCCATAGTGTGGTGGGCAAGGTAAAGAACAAGGGTTTGATGAGTCAGCGACCTTTTAGAAACCCGCACCACACTATTAGCAGCGCTGCCTTGGTAGGAGGGGGAAGCTACCCCCAACCGGGAGAGATTTCATTATCCCATAATGGAGTGTTGTTTTTGGATGAACTGCCAGAGTTCGAAAGGCGAGTTTTGGAAGTGATGCGTCAACCCATGGAGGATAGGGAAGTCACCATTGCCCGTGCACAGTTTACAGTTACTTATCCAAGTAGCTTTATGTTGGTGGCCAGCATGAACCCAAGTCCGGGCGGATATTTTAACGACCCTGATGCCCCAGTGACATCTTCGCCTGCGGAAATGCAACGCTATCTAGGAAAAATTTCTGGACCTTTATTGGATAGAATCGATATTCATATTGAAGTAACCCCTGTGCCTTTTGATAAATTATCTGATGAACGAAAAGGGGAGAGCAGTGCCATTATCAGGGAACGAGTAGAGGCAGCACGCCAGTTACAGACCCGAAGATTCAAAAAGATTGAAGGCATTCATTACAATGCCCAAATGGGTACTAAGCATATCAGGGAGTTCTGCAAACTCAACGAATCTTCCAAAAACCTATTAAAAGAAGCGATGCAACGGCTGAATTTGTCTGCTAGGGCATACGACAGAATTCTGAAAGTGGCTCGTACTATTGCCGATTTAGAGGGTGTTGAGGGGGTAGTGGAAAACCATATATCGGAAGCCATTCAGTACCGGAGTCTGGACAGAGAAGGCTGGTTGGGATGATACAAGGCTATTTTTCTTTTCTGTGCTAAAATAACACCCATATACAATTTAGTATAGATTTCAAGATTATTCCAATAAGTTCCACTCTTCTTCAGTTGCTTTGGATTTTTGATATTCCATTACCAACAACCAAGCTTGATCACGTTTTATGAGCAAGGCATCAAAATGTACGAATTGTTTTTGACTGGCTTTACCAGCCCCATTATTGGATTGGTAAGCAAAAATTCCTGTTTCATGTGCGGTAGTTTCGTCACCTATTCGCTGTGAAAAACGGAATTCCACACTATTCTGCGTTTTTCCTGTCTTGGTATCCATGAAACCTTGCTTCCAGTGCTGCAATGCATCTGCAATTGATACAGATGTTTTGTTTTCCCCAGTTGTAAATATAACGACCGCATCTTCATGGTAAGTAGCTTTATAGCCTTCAAAGTCTCCCTCATTTACCGTTCTCGAAACCTCGGCCCAAAAATTATTTAGTTCTGCTAGTCTTAACGAATCATTTGGATTTTCAATTTTACCCTTTGTATTGTTTTTAGGGTAACCCGCATTAGCGATTGCAACGCTTAGTGTTAGTATCAACGTAATAACGATTCTAATGTTTTTCATAGGTAAATTTGATTTTAGTCGAACCTTTTGATTAGATTATAGCAAAACACTATCATTTCCTTGTAGTTCTCTTTGCCAATTTTTTCATCAATTCCATGGAATCTTGTCATACTGTCCGGACCTATTCGAATAGGGTAGAACCTGTATACATCATCAGAAACATCATAAAAATATCTGGCATCCGTACCGCCACCTATCAAGCCCGGCACCACAACGGCTTCGGGAAACACAGATCTAATGGTTTTTTCTAAGTTTTTAAACGCATCTGAATCTATTCCAGAGGCAGGGGATGGGTTGGTGGCAAAGCCACTGAGTTCAACATCTATTCCATCTCCAATCGTCTTCTTGATATGTTCTTTAACAGATTCAATGGTTTCGCCGGGCAATATCCTAAAATTAATGGTGGCTTTGCCCACCGTGGGAATAACATTGTCCTTAACCCCGCCCTCCACTATGGTAGGTGCTGTTGTGGTATGAGCATTTAGGGCTTTGAGTACAGGTCCTTTAAAAAGCCAAGGGTTGGCAAAAGCCATTTTTTTGAAGAAGGGCATTTCCGCACCCATGTACTCAAATTGATAATCCAAGGGTTTTACCAATTTATAGGGCAGTTGATTATTCTCCAAGTCTACAATGGCCTGGGCAAGCATGCCAAGTGTGTTATCTTCAGGAGGAGCAGAACTATGGCCTCCGCTTGTCTTCACAATTAGATCAAATGATGCATACCCCTTTTCTGCCAAGTTCACCATCGCAACGGTTTTATCAAAATCAGGAATCATGTTTTGGGCCAAAAAGCCGCCTTCATCCAATGTCATTGCAGCACTAATTCCATTTTCTTTCAAATAGGAAGCAATAGCTTTGGCTCCTTTGTTTCCCCCAAGTTCCTCATCGTGACCGAACGCAAGATAAATGGTCTGTTTGGGGGTAAAAGATTCTTTTAATAAAGTTTCAACCGACTCCATCAGTGCCATCAAGGAACTCTTGTCATCCAATGTTCCCCTTCCAATGACATGACTGTCCGTAATCTTTCCTTCAAAGGGGCCAGCTTCCCATTCTGATAATGTGGGTTGGTCTACAGGGACCACATCTTGATGGGAAAGCAAGACAATTGGTTTTTGCGACGGGTCGGAACCTTGCCATTTGTACAGTAGACTGTATCCGTTTATTTTTTCCAATTCTAAAGTTTGATGCAAAAGAGGGTAGGCTTCACTTAAAAACTGATGAAACCCGTTGAAAGCAGTAGAATCTGGAATGGCATCTTCATTAAAGGAAATAGTCTTGTACTGTACAGCCTTGGATAAATTTACAAAGGCATTTTTAGGAAATTCCATGGCCTCCAAAGGCTCGGCTTCAACCTGTTTGGAGGTTAAAGACAATGTGTTGAAGACCAAAATTGCGGCTAATACCACTATTAGGCCTAAAATGGTGAGAAGAACTTTTTTCATGGTTGGTTTTGGTTGTTGGTTCCAAATTAGATAAAAATCAAAGAACAGTCAATCATAAAAAAATAATTTAAACCACTGTTTTTGAATAAATTCACAAATAAGCCAGGATAATCGATGGAATAATCAACTAATTCGTTAAATGTTATTTAACTCTCTGTTTTAAAGGGGTTTATAATTTATTTTTGCACAACTTTATTAAAAAACAGGGAACATGCAGTTTGTGGAGTTGAACCCAGTGGGCAATTTTGACCCTTGGGAGCAGGAGAAGATTGATGAGTTGCTACATCAACAAATTAAGGAGTCGTTAAGCAATAGGTTGATATTTGAGGACGAGAGCATCAAGCTTTGGGATCTTCGTTTACTCCCAGGAGAGCGGTTGAACTTTAGGAGGCACAATACCAATTATGGATGGGTTTGCACGACTGGAGGATTATTGATAACAAGATACGGTAACGGAAAAATCGACATGGTCAAATTAAACCAGGGAGATACCGAGTATTTTGAAAATAGGGGCAAAAACTACATTAACGATTTGGAAAACATTGGAGAGGACATGGTCGTCATCAATATTTTGGAATATAAACAGACCAAAAAACAGAACAGCCTATTGTTCTGTAATTAAATCGCCTTAATATTAGCCTTTAATCCCGAGATGATTCCAAGAATATTTTCCACAGTTTCATCCAAATAATATTTTATGGCCAAATGGGGAATTCTGATGGTGGTGAACCCATTTTTAAAAGAGTGCATTGCATCTTCGAGGTCATTTATGGCTTGTTCGTGCGTAATCATATTGTAATTCTGGTCAATCTCAATGTTGAGTTTAACTCGGGAGATAGCAATGTCTACGGATTTTTTGCCGTCCCACCACTCCAGCATGGGATGCACACCAGCGTCTCTTAGGGCATAAAAAAGGTGAATGGCTTCAATAGGAGTGTCGTTATCGAGAATTACCTTTTTAATAAGTTTTGTATGTCGTTCGCAAAGCGTAACACCTAAAGATTCTTTTGATGCGATATACTGTCGGGGGTTTATGCTTTTTCCGCAATCCTTACATGTCATAAGTTGTTTTCAAGGTTTAAGTCTTAGTACGATTTGGGACTATTATAACTTTAACATTTTCGAATTAGTATAAAAAATCGACGTACGGCAATCCACTTTTAGACGAAATACACTTTTTCGGATGAAATGCATGATTTGTCCATTTATACCTTTAAATTAATCCTCCAAAACCGACGTACCAATGTTTAAGAAAATAGGACCGGGTGTTCTTGTTGCCGCAGCCTTTGTAGGTCCGGGCACCATAACCATGTGCACGCTCGCCGGAGCCCAATTTGGATATGCTTTGATATGGGCTTTGTTAGTCTCTATTATAGCCACGATCATATTGCAAGGGATGGCCGGAAGGATTGGCCTTGTGACCCAAAATGGATTAGTGGATGTGGTACGGACCGAACTTAAGACCCCATGGATCAGAAACGTTGTGATTGCCATTGTTTTGGGCGCTATATTGGTTGGTAATGCAGCCTACGAAGCCGGTAATATTGGAGGTGCAACTTTGGGGCTTGAACAATTGTTGCCACAGCCGCAACTAAGACCCTTTTTACCGACTGTTATCGGAAGCATCATATTTCTTTTGCTGTGGTTCAGTAGCTATAAGATTTTGGAAAAGATATTCGTTGGACTCGTTGGTATCATGGGGGTTAGTTTTGTTGTTTGTGCCATCATAACACAACCATCAATGATTGACATATTGAAAGGGATGTTTGTTCCTAAGTTGCCTGAAAAAGGACTGCTTACGGTCATCGCCCTAGTGGGAACCACAGTGGTCCCCTACAACCTTTTTTTACATGCATCCTTGGTGAAAGAAAAATGGAATAACCAGACCGATTTAAAAGCAGTGAATTGGGATACGATAATTTCCATTGGACTGGGTGGATTGGTTTCCATGGCGATATTGATTACCGCATCGGCAGCACCGATTTCCGAAATAAACAATGCTCTGGACATGGCCATAGCGCTCGAGCCCTTATTTGGCAAAATGGCTTTTTTGTTTATGGCAATAGGGCTTTTGGCTGCAGGAATCACATCTGCCATTACGGCGCCCTTGGCAGCAGCCTATGTTGCCAGTAGTTGTTTTGGTTGGGAGGGCGGCATGCAGAACAAAAAGTTTAAAATGGTCTGGGTCATTGTTTTGCTGTGTGGTGTGGTATTTCTTTCTTTTGATATAAAACCAATCGAAGTGATTCAATTTGCACAAGTAGCCAATGGTGTTTTGCTTCCCGTAATGGCTACATTATTACTGTGGGTGGTTAACAAAAAATCGGTAATGGGTGAAAACAAGAACAGTCTTTTGCAAAATATAGCAGGAATCGCTATTGTGGTATTCGCTATATTCCTTGGCGCAAAAAGCATACTAAAAGTGATAGGATTGTTCTAATGGATACGTTTAGCATAGATATTAATTGTGATGTTGGGGAAGGTGTTGGTAATGAAGCCGATATTTTTCCGTATATAAGTTCCTGCAATATTGCCTGTGGTGGTCACGCAGGAGATAAGGAAACCATGCTGAAGATAACATCATTGGCCAAGCAGCATACTATTAAGGTGGGTTCCCATCCATCATACCCCGATAAAGCTAATTTTGGTCGCGAAGTGATGGATATTTCAAACAGGGATTTAATACAGAGCATAAAGCAACAATTATCGGATTTTGATGAAGTCTTGGAACAGCAAGGAATCCATTTGCATCATATCAAAGCCCATGGAGCTTTGTACAATAAAACAGCAAAGGATGAAGATGTAGCCAAGATATATCTGGAAGCCATTAATGATTATAAGGAAAGGGCCATTTTGTATGTGCCTTTTGGGTCGGTCATTGCCGAGCAGGCGGTTGCCCGTGGATTTAAAGTCTGGTTTGAAGCATTCGCGGACCGTAATTACAATTCAGACCTGTCCCTAGTCTCCAGAAAACAAGAAAATGCACTGATTGAAGAACCCGAAGGTGTTTTAAAACATATTTTGCCCATTATTAAAAAAAGTGAGGTTTTGACTGTTGACGGTAGATTACTCAAAATTCAAGCAGATACACTTTGCATTCATGGAGATACAGTTTCCGCCTTAAAAATATTAACGTATCTTTCTAAACAATTACCCCAAAAACAGGTGCGGATACAAAAATGAAAAGTTACCCCATTAGCATCAAACCCTTCGGAGAACGAGCTGTTTTAGTGGAATGGCCAGAAAAGGTTAGTGAATCCATTTTGGCGGACATCCTAGATTTTATGGACGCATTTAAGGAATTGGAAATCCCGGGTTGGGAAATGTCGGTGGCCTACAATTCCTTGACGATGGTCTATAACCAAGATCATATCGATTTTGAGGAAACAAAGGAAATGATTTTGAAGTGCCAAGAGCAACAAGCAAAATCCAAGACCGAACGGATTCAGCATTTATGGACGTTGCCGGTATGCTACGATCTTGAATTTGGAATGGACATCGAAGAAGCTTCCAGAACCTTGGGTATTTCGGTGAAAGAACTTATCCAACAGCATACCTCGCATCAATATGTGGTGTATGGCATCGGGTTTTTGCCGGGCTTTATGTATTTGGGTGGACTTCCATCAACTTTGGAGATTCCACGTAGGGCGGAGCCAAGGTTAAAGGTACAGAAAGGTTCCGTGGGGCTGGCCAGTAAGCAAACCGGAATTTATCCGCAGGATTCTCCGGGAGGTTGGAACATTATCGGAAATTGTCCCGTTGATTTGTTCAACCCGGCGAAGGACGAACCCTGTTTTGTGAAAGTAGGGGACAAGATTCAATTTGAAAGTATATCCAAGGCCGAGTATAAACTGCACAAGATTGAAGGTGAAGTTGGTATTTACGAACCCGAAAAAGTTGTTCTGAATGCTTAAAGTTTTAAAACCCGGACTTTATACGACCGTTCAGGATTTAGGAAGGTACGGTCACAGAGATATTGGAGTGCCGATTGCAGGGGCAATGGATGTGGAATCGGTAAAAAAAGCCAATCTGCTATTGGAAAATGATGAAAATGATGCGGTTCTGGAAATAACCATGACCGGACCAACACTTCAATTTGATACGGACACATATATAAGTCTGTCAGGAGCCCATATTGTGGCCACTTTGAACAATGAGCCGATAGATAATTACTCGGTCATCAAAATTGGCAAAGGGGACATTTTGTCCTACGGCCGATTGGAATTGGGTTTTAGGGGATATATCGCCATAAAGGGCGGTTTTCAGACCAAAAAGGTACTCGATAGTCGCTCACAGTTTTATCCCGTGACAAAATCGGCACGACTTAAAGATGGTGATGAGGTGCCATACAGCGAGACCAAAAACTATGAACCAAAAATCTCAGAGGTAAAAATTGAAGAACATTTCGAAAATAATATTTTAAAGGTCTATAAAGGGCCTGAGTTTTCATTGTTGTCCGATGGCCAGCTTACAGAGATTTTTGCCAAACCGTATACCGTTTCCAAAGAAAACAACCGAATGGCCTATCAGCTTTCCGAACTGATTAGCGGACATTCACATTCTATGCTTACATCGGGTACGTTGCCCGGCACTATTCAATTGACCCCTGCAGGCCGTATGATCATTTTAATGAAAGATGGTCAAACCACAGGTGGCTATCCTCGCATATTGCAATTGAGCGAGGAATCCATTTCGGTGCTTGCACAGAAGAAGTATGGGGATGAGTTGAAGTTTAAATTGGTTTGATGAAAAAAGCGCCCAAGATTTAAATCAGAAGCATTTTTTTCGTACCATTACAATATGAAAGCAAATAAACAAGTCATTATTGAGGTCATTATTATTCCGGAAATGGAGTGATACAGACTTGCTATTGACTTAAAAAGGCCTGTATCCCACACGATACAGGCCTTTTTTATTTGCAATAAAATTAATTGAATATTGGAATTTTAATCAGTCTAAAAAACTGAATAACAGTAATTTATGTGTATTATGTTTCCAGTGGATTTAAACAGCGAAGAACTGTTAAAAATCTAGGGCTTTTTAAACATTTATCTTTGAATTACGGTATATATTCAGAAGAATACTGTATTTGAATGAAATTTGATAATGGAATTGAACAAGTTTAGTAAGAAAGTTACACAAGACCCAACGCTGCCAGCCGCTCAGGCCATGTTGCATGCGATTGGACTCACAGACGAAGACCTACAAAAACCTTTAATTGGAATAGCAAGCACGGGCTACGAGGGTAACCCCTGCAACATGCACTTAAATGATTTGGCCCTTGATGTAAAGAAAGGGGTGGAGTCATCCAATTTGGTAGGGCTTATTTTCAATACCATTGGGGTGAGTGATGGAATTTCCAACGGAACCCCGGGAATGCGTTACTCTTTGCCATCGCGAGATATCATTGCGGATTCTATTGAAACTGTGATTCATGCTATGAGTTATGATGGTTTGGTCACCGTGGTAGGTTGCGATAAAAACATGCCAGGGGCCCTAATGGCCCAATTACGTTTGAACCGTCCTTCCATCTTGGTATATGGCGGAACCATTGCACCGGGATGCCACAACAACAAAAACTTGGATATCATATCGGCCTTTGAGGCTTACGGACAAAAAGTGGCCGGAGCTATCGATGAGACTGAATATAAAGAAGTAATCCATAAAGCTTGTCCGGGAGCGGGAGCCTGTGGAGGAATGTACACGGCAAATACCATGGCGTCTGCCATTGAAGCCATGGGCATGTCCATGCCGTTCAACTCGTCCATTCCGGCGGTGAACGATAAAAAACAAGCGGATTGCGAAGCGTCTGGTGCAGCATTGTACCATTTATTGAAAGAAGACATCAAACCAAGAGATATCGTTACCAAAAAGGCCTTGGAAAATGCCTTTAGGTTGGTGACCGTTCTTGGTGGTTCTACTAATGCCGTACTGCACTTTATGGCCATTGCACACGCTGCTGAGGTTGATTTTACGTTGGATGATATCACTAGAATCAGTGAATCCACCCCGTTATTGGCCGATTTAAAACCAAGTGGAAAATACTTGATGGAGGACCTTCATAAAGTTGGGGGAGTCCCCGCGGTATTGAAATATATGTTGAAGGAAGGTATGCTTCACGGTGATTGCATGACGGTTACCGGAAAAACCTTAGCCGAAAACTTATTGGACGCCCCAGATTTGCAAGAAGGTCAAGATATCATCAGAAAAAAGGACCAGCCCATAAAAGAAACAGGCCATATCCGCATTTTATATGGAAACTTGGCTTCTGAAGGGGCAGTGGCAAAAATCACAGGTAAAGAAGGTCTTGAATTTACGGGGACAGCTCGCGTTTTTGATAGTGAAGTTGCCGTAAACGAAGGTATTCATACTGGTAAGGTGCAAAAAGGCGATGTGGTCGTCATTCGATATGAAGGCCCAAAAGGCGCCCCGGGAATGCCCGAAATGTTGAAGCCGACTTCCGCTATCATGGGGGCTGGACTTGGAAAAGATGTAGCGTTGATCACAGATGGAAGATTTTCCGGTGGTTCCCACGGATTTGTGGTGGGCCACGTTTCACCGGAAGCCCAAGTGGGTGGTGGAATCGCTTTGGTGAAAGATGGAGATGAAATCACTATTGATGCCGTCAACAACACCATCAACATTAATATTTCGGATGAAGAGTTCGAACAACGAAGAAAAGAATGGAAGCAACCTGAGCTCAAAGTAAAATCGGGAAGCTTGTATAAATATGCCAAAACGGTATCCTCCGCAGCCAAAGGTTGCGTTACCGATTTGTTCTAACAATTTACAATAGGGGCATCTCCCTTAATTTAAGCTTATGGAGACATTAAAAGCGCAAAAAAAAGATAGTAAGAGTCAAAAAGCAATCAGAATCACCGGCGCAGAGGCCATTATTCATTGTTTGTTGGCAGAGGGTGTCGATTTGATTTATGGTTACCCTGGTGGAGCAATTATGCCCGTTTATGATGAATTATATAAGTTTCAGGATAAACTTACCCATATCCTTACGCGGCACGAGCAAGGCGCTACGCACGCAGCTCAAGGATATGCAAGGGTTACGGGCAGAGTAGGGGTTGCCATGGCGACTTCTGGACCTGGAGCCACTAACTTGGTGACGGGAATTGCCGATGCGCAGATAGATTCGACCCCAATGGTTTGTATTACCGGTCAGGTGACAAGAAGTTTGTTGGGTTCCGATGCATTCCAAGAAACAGATATTGTTGGTATTTCCACTCCGGTTACCAAATGGAACTATCAAATAACAAGGGTAGAGGAAATACCCGAAATCATGGCAAAGGCATTTTATATTGCCAAATCTGGTAGGCCGGGCCCAGTTTTAATAGATATTACAAAGAACGCCCAGTTTGATGAGCTTGATTTTGTATACGAAAAATGCACCAAGGTCAGAAGCTACAAACCGGCTCCAAAGCCTGAGATAGGTAGTTTGGAAAAAGCTGCCGAATTGATCAACAGTGCCAAAAAACCATTTATCGTTTTTGGACAAGGTGTGATTTTGGGCGAGGCCGAAGCCGAACTCAAGGCATTTGTTGAAAAAACAGGTATTCCAGCGGCCTGGACCATTCTCGGTCTTTCCGCCATGGATACGGACCATCCGTTGAATGTTGGAATGGTGGGCATGCACGGGAACTATGGGCCCAATATGCTGACTAACGAATGCGATGTGCTCATAGCTATTGGAATGCGCTTTGATGACCGTGTAACAGGTGATTTGAACACCTATGCAAAGCAGGCCAAAATTGTTCATTTTGAAATAGATCCTGCCGAGGTCAACAAAAATGTGAAGGTAGATGTTGCCGTTTTGGGCAATTCCAAAGAAACCTTGGCCGACATACTGCCATTGGTTGACAAAAAGGAACATAAGGATTGGAAGGGCGAGTTTGATAAAATGTATCAAATCGAATACGATACTTTGATCAAAAACGATATTCACCCGACCAAAGAAGGGTTGACCATGGGTGAGGTTATTGAACAGATCAATGTAGCTTCCGGTCACAAGGCCGTAATGGTTTCCGATGTGGGTCAACACCAAATGATTGCGTGTAGATATGCCAAGTTCAAGCAATCCAAGAGCAATATAACCTCGGGAGGATTAGGGACCATGGGATTTGGTCTTCCTGCGGCCATTGGAGCCAAAATGGGGGCCATGGACCGCGAAGTGGTCGCAATTATCGGTGATGGCGGGTATCAGATGACCATTCAGGAGTTAGGTGTTATTTTCCAACATAATGTACCGGTCAAGATTGTGGTATTGAACAACGATCACTTGGGGATGGTGCGTCAATGGCAAGAACTTTTCTTTGACAGGAGATATGCGTCAACTGTGATGACAAATCCTGATTTTGTGAAAATTGCCGAAGGATATCATATCAAATCAAGAAGGGTGTCCGAGCGAGGCGACCTTCAAGAGGCCGTTCAAGAAATGATGGCATCCAAAGACCCATATTTCTTGGAGGTTAAAGTGGAAAAAGAGGATAATGTATTTCCAATGATTCCATCTGGAGCTTCGGTATCTGATATTAGATTGAAATAAATGGATCAATCCGCTATCATAGAACGGCCCAAGCAATATCAAGATTTGCTTGAGAAGAGCAAGGAGATGGGATTCACCATGCCTTCTGATATTTATATTGGCACTCTCTTGAAGACCTTAGTGGCATCAAAACCTGCTGGTAACTTTTTGGAGTTGGGCACAGGAATCGGTTTGTCCTTATCTTGGATGATTCAAGGAATGGACGAGGATTCAAGAATATTAAGCGTTGACAATGATTCCGAGCTTATTGAAGCGGCCCAGCTGTTTTTTGAAGACGAAGATAGATTGGAGCTTGTGTGTGATGATGGAGAGAAATGGTTGGAGGAATACAACGGTGATACTTTCGATTTGATTTTTGCCGACGCATGGCCAGGAAAATACAGTCATTTGGACACTGTTTTGGGTATGCTCAAAATAGGCGGATTTTATGTAATCGATGATATGAAGAAGCAACCCAATTGGCCTGAGGGACATGAAGAAAAGGCCAACAAATTGGTCAAAACGATCGAGAAAAGAAAAGATATTACAATAACAAAGATGGACTGGTCCACAGGACTTATAGTTGCAGTAAAAAAATAAAAAATAACATGGGAAAACAATGGTATACCATCTCGGTGTATTCCGAAAATCATGTGGGACTGCTCAATAGAATATCTGGAATATTCCTAAAGCGACACATCAATATTGAAAGCTTAAATGTTTCAAAATCAGAGATTGAAGGTGTTTCTAAATTCACGATTGTAGTCTTTACCACCGAGGATTGGACACGCAAGATAGTAGGTCAAATTGAAAAACAGATTGAAGTCATCAAGGCATACTATCACACCGATGATGAAACCATTTATCAAGAATCGGCATTGTTCAAAATTGCTTCGCACTTGTTGTTCGATGAAAGGCAGATTCAAAACATCATCAAAGAAAGCAATGCACAAATCGTAACCGTAAACCGTGAGTTTTTTGCATTGGCCAAAACTGGCCGTAGACATGAAATCGATGAAATGCACGATGCACTTTTGCCCTATGGCATTATGCAATTTGTTCGTTCAGGTCGTATAACGGTAACTAAAGCGGCAATGCCGATAAGCGAAATATTACAAGAATTTCAAGAAAACTAAATAGCGTAAAATCAAATATTAAAATGGCAAATTACTTTAACACACTATCACTTCGCGAACAACTGACACAGTTGGGAAAATGTAGATTTATGGATTCCAGCGAGTTCGCTGATGGTGTTACCGCACTAAAAGGAAAGAAAATTGTAATTGTTGGTTGTGGAGCCCAAGGGTTGAACCAAGGATTGAACATGCGTGATTCCGGGTTGGACATCTCTTATGCCTTGCGTGCAGCAGCTATCAAAGAAGAAAGGCAATCGTTCAAAAATGCCAAGGAAAACAACTTCGTTGTGGGTACTTATGAAGAATTGATCCCAGACGCCGATTTGGTCATCAATCTTACTCCGGACAAACAGCACACCAATGTGGTAAGCACAGTAATGCCTTTGATGAAAAAAGGGGCAACCCTATCATACTCCCACGGATTCAATATTGTGGAAGAAGGAATGCAGGTGCGTGAGGACCTTACAGTGATCATGGTGGCGCCAAAAAGTCCAGGTTCCGAAGTGCGTGAAGAATACAAAAGAGGTTTCGGTGTGCCAACTTTGATTGCCGTACACCCAGAAAACGATCCGGAAGGAAAAGGTTTGGAACAAGCCAAGGCCTATGCTGCAGGAACAGGTGGGGATAAAGCGGGCGTGCTGGAATCATCATTTGTGGCGGAAGTAAAGTCGGATTTGATGGGAGAGCAGACCATTCTTTGTGGTTTGTTGCAAACGGGATCTATTCTTTCCTTCAACAAAATGGTTGAAAAAGGAGTTGATAAAGCCTATGCTTCCAAATTGATCCAATACGGATGGGAAACCATTACCGAAGGTTTGAAGCAAGGTGGCATTACCAATATGATGGACCGTTTATCCAATCCTGCCAAAATAAAAGCGTTTGATTTGGCTGAAGAACTAAAAGTTATCATGCGTCCGTTGTTCCAAAAACATATGGATGACATCATGAGCGGACATTTCTCCAAAACCATGATGGAAGACTGGGGCAATGGCGATAAAAACCTATTGGACTGGAGGTCTGCCACAGGGGAGACCGCTTTCGAAAAGACTCCGGCAGGTGATATGGAAATCTCTGAGCAAGAATACTACGATAATGGTGTTTTGATGGTCGCTTTTGTGAAATCAGGAGTGGAATTGGCCTATGAGACCATGACCGAATCTGGCATCATTGGCGAGTCTGCATACTATGAATCTCTGCACGAGACCCCGCTTATCGCCAACACCATTGCAAGAAAGAAATTGTTCGAAATGAACCGCGTTATCTCCGATACGGCAGAGTACGGTTGTTACTTGTTCGACCATGCTTGTAAGCCGTTGTTGACCGATTTCATGAAAACTGTGGAGACCGACATCATAGGTAAACATTTCGGAGAAGGTAAAGACGCTGGTGTGGATAACGTAAGGTTGATCGCAGTGAACAAGGCCATCCGTGAGCATGATGTAGAGGTTGTTGGTGCTAGATTGCGTGCATCCATGACTGCCATGAAGCCAATCGGATAAAACAAAACCATTGGCCCTATGAGTGAAACTGTGGAAACATACTTTCCGCAAATAGCGGATATTTATCAAGCAGCAAAAACCATTGCCCAAGTGGCCGAGGTCACACCTTTGCAGCAAAGTATCCGCTATTCCAAAACCCATGGGGCCAATATTCTTCTTAAACGGGAAGACCTTCACAGGGTACGTAGTTATAAAATACGTGGCGCATACAACAAAATAAGCTCACTTTCCAAAAATCAACTGGTTAATGGTGTGGTCTGTGCCAGCGCTGGCAACCACGCGCAGGGCGTTGCTTTTGCATGCAGTCATTTACAGGTAAAAGGGACCGTTTATATGCCCGTGGTTACCCCAAAACAGAAAATAGACCAGACCAATATGTTCGGAGGCGAATGGGTGGATGTAGTTTTGGAAGGAGACACTTTTGACGACTCCAAAAAAGCCGCCGAACTGTTCTGCGAGCAAGAAGGGAAAACCTTTGTCCATCCGTTTGATGATGAAAAAACCATCGAAGGGCAAGCAACTGTTGGTTTGGAGATATTGCAACAATCCAGCGAGCCCATCGATTACTTGTTTGTGGCCGTTGGTGGAGGAGGATTGGCATCGGGACTGTGCGGTACGTTCCAAGCTTTATCGCCCAAGACCAAAATTATAGGAGTGGAGCCGGAAGGAGCACCATCCATGCTAAAATCCATTGAGCAAGGGAAATTGGTGGAACTGGAGAACATCGATAAGTTTATCGATGGAGCAGCAGTGCAGAAAGTAGGCTCATTGACCTATCCCATTTGTAAAGAATACCTGCATCAAATGATGACCGTTCCCGAAGGTAAAGTGTGCCAAACGATTCTGGACCTATACAATAGGGATGCCATTGTAGTGGAGCCCGCAGGTGCCTTGACGATCGCAGCCTTGGATTATTTCAAGGAAGAAATCATAGGTAAGAATGTGGTCTGCGTGGTGAGTGGAAGCAACAACGATATTACCCGTACCGCCGAAATCAAAGAAAGGGCTTTGCTTTACGCCCAGTTGAAGCACTATTTCATAGTTAGGTTCCCACAGCGCCCAGGCGCATTGAAAGAGTTTGTGGTAGATATTTTAGGTCCGAATGACGACATTACCCACTTTGAATATTCCAAAAAATCGAGCAGGGAAAATGCTCCCGCTATTGTCGGGGTGGAACTTAAATCGCCCGAAGACCTAGAACCTTTGGTTCAACGTATGAAAGACAATAATTTCTTTGGGGATTATCTCAACAACAAACCCGATTTGTTTCAGTATTTGGTGTGATGCTACCAACATTTTCAAGCATCGTTATTATAAAGTTTGATTTTCAATCTACACGAAAGCGTTTGCGTAAAAACAGCATGATTTTCAAGGGTTTTTATGTTAGCTTTGTGTGAAATGGGCGACCATTTATCAACACTAATCGCTTAAAAACAACAACTAATGGCAACAACTACAACAGCAATACCGGAAGCTTTTCAAATTACCGAAGAGATTCATCAAAAAACATATCTGGTCAATGGGGAACTACGAAAATGGGATGGTGAAACCAGTCCTGTAATTTCCACGATATCATCCACGGAAGAATACGCCCCAACAACTTTAGGGAGTGTTCCTGATATGGGGGAGGCGGAAGCTTTGGACGCCTTGGATTCCGCTTTAGCTGCTTACGATAAGGGGCAGGGACTTTGGCCTACCATGAAGGTGAAGGACCGTGTGGAATGCATGGAGTCCTTCGTAAAGAAAATGGAGCAAAAGCGTGAAGAGGTCGTAAAGCTTTTGATGTGGGAGATAGGTAAATCCAAACCAGATTCATATAAAGAGTTTGATCGTACCGTTGAGTATATTTATGACACCATTGAGGAATATAAACAATTGGATCGCAACAATGCCAAATTTGAAAAGCATGATGGCGTTTATGCCCACATCCGTAGAGGGCCTCTTGGGGTGGTGTTGTGCCTTGGGCCATACAACTATCCGTTGAATGAGACTTTTGCTTTGTTGATTCCAGCCATCATCATGGGGAATACAACTATTTTTAAGCCGGCAAAACATGGAGTTTTGTTGATTACACCACTTTTGGAAGCTTTTCAGAGTTGTTTTCCAAAAGGAGTGGTAAATATACTTTTTGGTCGAGGAAGAACCGTAGCGGCCCCCATAATGCAAACAGGCAAGGTGGACGTGTTAGCTTTGATAGGGAACAGTAAGTCTGCGAATGCTTTGCAAGAGCAGCACCCCAAGAGCAACAGATTGCGTTTGGTTTTGGGCTTGGAGGCCAAGAATCCGGCCATTGTACTTCCGGATGCCGAGCTGGATTTGACCATCAATGAGTGTATTTCGGGTACATTGTCCTTCAATGGGCAGCGCTGTACAGCGTTAAAGGTGGTGTATGTACACGATGAAGTAAAGGATGATTTCCTGAAACGCTTTGCCGAGAAAGTGGATGCATTGAAATTCGGTAATCCTTGGGATGATGGTGTAAGTTTGACGCCACTTCCTGAGCCGGATAAGCCAGCTTATATCCAAGAGTTGTTGGATGACGCGTTGTCGAAAGGTGCAAAAATCATCAATAAAAAAGGAGGGAAGCATTTTGATAATTATATCTGGCCAGCGGTATTGTACCCGGTAACTAAGGATATGCGGGTGTATCAAGAAGAGCAATTCGGACCAATAATTCCAGTGCTCTCTTTTCAGGATATTGAAGAGCCCTTGGATGATATGGCAGAATCCAACTACGGACAGCAGGTAAGTTTGTTCGGCAAGGATGTGTATACACTATCTCCGCTCATCGACACGTTAGCGAACTTGGTATGCCGAGTGAATCTGAACAGCTCGTGCCAGCGTGGGCCGGATGTGTATCCATTTACAGGAAGAAAAGATTCGGCACAATCCACCTTAAGTGTTCACGATGCGTTGCGTTCCTTCTCCATCAGGACCTTTGTGGCGTTCAAAGACAACAACTTGAACGTTCAAACGGTGGAACAACTAATGGAGGCAAAAGTGAGCAACTTTTTGAGTACTGACTATATATTGTAAGCTTAAAAACTTTTAAAAAATAAAAAGCCCCGAATTTCGGGGCTTTTTTCTTGGTTTTATGTGGAGTTGATTAAATATGTTCTGCCAGCCAGTCCCCAACTTGACTGGTTTTATATGCTTTTCCGCCATCAGCAAGATCTTCGGTCACCACACCTTCGGCCAATGATTTGTTCACTACCTCACGAATGGCTTCAGCTTCATCCTTTAGTCCAAATGCCGTTTCGAACATCATTGCGGCAGAAAGAACCGTTGCCAATGGGTTAGCAATGTCTTTTCCAGCAGCTTGTGGATAAGAACCGTGGATAGGTTCGAACAAAGATGTCTTCTCTCCCAAAGAAGCAGAAGGCATCAATCCCATAGATCCAGAAATCACGGAAGCTTCATCCGTTAAGATGTCTCCGAACAAGTTTTCCGTAATCAAAACATCATAGGAGCTCGGCCATTGCACCAAACGCATGGCTACGGCGTCCACAAATTCGTAGGACACTTCCACTTCGGGATAGTCTTTTTCCAATTTCTGAACGGTTTCCCTCCATAAACGGGAAGTTTCCAACACGTTAGCCTTGTCCACACAACACAGTTTTTTATTACGTTGCATTGCCATTTCAAAGCCTTTCTTTGCTAAACGCTCTACTTCGGCGCGTGTATAGGTGCAAGTGTCGTAAGCGGTATTGTCGTTATCTTCTCGACCTCTCTTTCCAAAATAGATGCCTCCTGTCAGTTCACGAAGAAAAACGAGGTCAGTTCCCTCAATCCTTTCTTTTTTCAAAGGGGATTTATCGATCAGTGATGGAAAAGTAAATGTTGGTCTAACATTGGCGAACAATCCCAATTTTTGACGCATTTTCAACAAACCTTGCTCGGGACGTACCTTGGCGGAAGGGTCGTTATCAAATCGTGGATGGCCAATAGCGCCAAAAAGAACGGCATCGGCAGCAACACAGGCTTCGTGGGTTTCGTCCGGGTAAGGTTCACCAACGGCATCAATCGCAGCAGCACCGGTTAGGGCTGGAGTCCAGCTAATTTCGTGACCGAATTTTGCGGCTACGGCATCTGATACTTTTACGGCTTGATCAATTACTTCGGGGCCAATTCCATCTCCGGCCAAGAGCGCTATGTTTAGTTTCATTATATCAATTATCAGTTATCAATAAACAATTATCAAAGTCTGTTATACTAAGTTCAACATTTTCTCCGTGGCCTTGATGGCAGATACCGTTTGGTCCGAATCCAATCCACGAGTGGTAAAGTCTTTTTCTTTGGTCTGCCAAGTGATGACGGTTTCACAAAGGGCGTCAGAATTACTTCCTGGAGGAATACGAACGGCATAATCCACCAGTTTTGGTAATGAACGTCCCTCTTTTTTGTACACCTTTTTCAAAGCATTGATAAACGCATCGAACTGCCCGTCACCTTGGGCATTTTCCTCATAAATCTTTCCTTCGATTTCAATGGAAAGGGTAGTAGAGGGTTTTAATCCTTTGGAGTGTGTCAATACATAAGATTTCACAAATACCTTTTGTTGATGAAGGTTGCTGTCCAAAACATCGGAAATGATGTAGGGCAGGTCATCCTTTGTAACGCGTTCTTTCTTGTCGCCAAGCTCAATGATTCGCTCTGTGACTTTTTTTAATTCGTCATCGTTCAAGGTTAATCCAAGCTCCTGAAGGTTCTTCTGGATATTGGCCTTTCCTGATGTTTTACCTAGCGCATATTTACGTTTTCTACCAAAACGCTCGGGCAATAAATCGTTAAAGTATAAGTTCTTTTTACTATCTCCATCCGCATGTATTCCAGCTGTTTGAGTGAATACATTGTCACCAACAATAGGTTTGTTGTCAGGTATGCTGAAACCGGTAAAGGCGGACACCAATTTACTTACTTTGTAAAGTGATGATTCTTTTACCCCAATCTTAATTTCATGTAAAAAATCATTGATTACGGCTACGGCGCTTGCTAACGGTGCGTTGCCCGCTCGTTCCCCCATTCCGTTTACGGTAAGGTGCAAACCATGGGCGCCAGCTTTCAATGCTTCCATCACATTGGCGACGCTCAAATCGTAATCGTTGTGTCCGTGAAAATCGAAATGCGTATTTGGATATCTTTCAATGATTTCCTTAAAAAACGCTCCTGTTTCTGTATGGGTCAGTACGCCCAAGGTATCTGGAAGCAGAATTCGTTTAACGGGTTGTTGAGTTAAAAAATCCAAAAACTGGAAAACATAGTCTTTGGAATTGCGCATTCCATTGCTCCAATCCTCTAGGTAGACATTTGTTTCAATGCCGAGCTTTTGAGCTTCGGAAACTACATTTTTAATTTCTGCAAAATGCTGTTCTGGAGTCTTTTTAAGTTGATGAGTTAAATGGTTTAATGAACCCTTTGTCAGCAAGTTCTGAACTTTTGCCCCGGCTTCTCTCATCCATTTTAGAGATACTCCGTTATCCACAAAGGTCAATACTTCTACCTTTGAAATCAAGCCTTCCGCTTCAGCCCATTCGGTAATGTTTTTAACTGCTTGCAGTTCTCCTTCCGAAACACGGGCAGAGGCCACCTCAATACGGTCCACCTTGAGTTCTTCCAGCAGGAGTTTGGCCAAGGTGAGTTTTTCCGAGGCGGAAAAGGAAACCCCAGAGGTTTGTTCACCATCCCGTAGGGTGGTGTCCATAATTTCTATGGTGCGTGTTTTCATTCTTTAATGCCGTAGTGTTCCAGACGATGGATTATAAAGGCGTGCTTTCAGCGTATTTCTCAATATCTTTTTGGATGTTCAACAAGTAGTCGATATCATCAAAACCATTGAGCATATTACCTTTTTTGTAATCGTTGATGTCAAAGCTTTCACTCTCATCCGTAGCTAAAATGGTAATTTTTTGTTCCGGAAGATTGATTTCCAACTCGGTTTTTGGGTCGGCTTCAATTGCCTTAAAGATTTTGTCCAAAAATTCAGGGCTCACCTGAACCGGAAGAACACCGATGTTCAAACAGTTACCTCTAAAAATATCTGCAAAAAAGCTAGAAACTACACAACGAAAGCCGTAGTCATATACCGCCCAAGCTGCGTGTTCCCTTGAAGAACCGGAACCAAAGTTTTTTCCTCCTACCAAGATTTTACCGGAGTAGATAGGATTGTTGAGTACAAATTGCTCTTTGGGTGTGTCGTCAGAGTTATATCTCCAATCACGGAACAAATTGTCCCCGAAACCTTTACGCTCGGTAGCTTTTAAGAAACGAGCAGGAATAATCTGGTCGGTATCCACATTCTCGATAGGTAAAGGTACCGCGGAACTTGTTAGTATGTTGAATTTATCGTAAGCCATTTTTCTTTCAATTATCAGTTTTCAATTATCAATTAGCAATTGATTCTGCATTGCTAATTGCGCATTGTTTATTGTTAAGCTAAAACTTCTTCTTGCATTAATTCCCTTGGGTCGGTCACTTTTCCTGTAACAGCGGCTGCTGCAGCCACCAAAGGACTTGCCAATAGGGTACGAGCCCCTGGCCCTTGTCGTCCCTCAAAGTTTCTGTTGGAAGTACTCACCGCATATTTTCCAGCTGGAATTTTATCATCGTTCATCGCTAAACAAGCGGAACAGCCAGGCTCTCTCAATTCAAAACCAGCTTCGGTCAAAATATCCAAGATACCTTCTTCTCTGATGGCTGCTTCTACCTTGTGGGAACCGGGAACTAACCAAGCAGTCACATTATCTGCCTTTTTTCTCCCTTTAATGATAGAGGCAAAAGCTCTAAAATCTTCAATTCTACCATTGGTGCAGCTTCCCAAGAACACAAAATCGATAGGTTTGCCGACCATGGCCTCACCTTCATTGTAATCCATATATTCCAAGGATTTTTTGTAAGTGGCAGGAGAGCCATCAATACTCTCTGCCAAAGGAATATCCTTGCTTATACCGATGCCCATCCCTGGGTTGGTACCGAAAGTGATCATAGGTTCTATCTCACTGGCGTCAAAAGTCACTTCTTTGTCAAACTCAGCATCGTTATCAGAATAAAGAGTGCTCCAATATTCCATGGCTGCATCCCAATCCTTCCCTTTTGGAGTGTATTCCCTTCCTTTAATGTATTCAAAAGTGGTTTCGTCGGGAGCGATCATACCGCCACGGGCACCCATTTCAATACTTAGGTTACAAACCGTCATACGACCTTCCATCGACATATTTTTGAAGACATCACCTGCATATTCGGCAAAATAGCCGGTTGCACCTGAAGTGGACAATTTGGAAATAATGAAAAGCGCTACATCTTTAGGGGTAACAGCTTCGCTTAATTGCCCATTCACATTGATGCGCAAACTTTTAGGTTTGGGCTGCATGATGCATTGGGTCGATAATACCATTTCCACTTCGCTGGTTCCGATACCAAAAGCGATGGCACCAAATGCTCCGTGTGTGGAAGTGTGTGAATCCCCGCAAACAATAGTGGCCCCAGGTACGGTAATTCCGTTTTCTGGGCCAATTACGTGAACGATTCCGTTTTTCTTATGTCCAAGTCCCCAATAAGGTATGTTGTGAGCGTTGGCGTTTTCTTCCAAAGCCCTTAACTGATTGGCAGACAAGGGGTCTTTGACGGGCAAGTGTTGATTTCGGGTAGGTGTATTGTGGTCGGCGGTCGCAAAGGTGCGCTCTGGATACAATACTTTTATTCCTCTGTTTTTTAATCCTAAAAAAGCTACGGGACTCGTTACTTCGTGGACCAAATGCCTGTCGATAAAAAGTACATCCGGACCGTTTTCAATATGCTTTACCACGTGGGAATCCCAAACTTTATCAAAAAGTGTCTTGCTCATTGTGTATTCGATAATTTGTAAGCCTACAAAGTTAAAATTTGTGTGTAAACCGATTTTCGGTTAGTTGTAAAATTACGATGTTCAACCGCAATTTCAATGGGTTATTTTTAAAGTTAACAAATGGTAAGGGTTGATTTTCAATTTATAACAAAGAAGTGTGGAGAATTGCGGCATGTTTCAATTACAAACCTAAATCGCTGCTAACTAATATAATTCCAGATGGTTTTGTTGGCCATCATTTTGGAATAGGCATTTAAAATAGGTGCGCTTTCCGCTTTTTCCAATCTTGGGTCTTCTTTCAGCAACTGGATAGCATGATAACGGGCTGTTTTCAGGATTTGATTGTCCTTTACAATATCAGCAATCTTAAGATTGAGCATACCGCTCTGTTGCGTACCCATTAAGTCGCCGGGTCCACGGAGTTTTAGGTCGACCTCCGCAATTTCAAAACCATCATTGGTGCGCACCATGGTCTGTAATCGGGTCTTGGAATCTTCGGAAAGTTTGTTGCCCGTCATCAAAATACAAAAACTTTGTTCTGCACCTCTTCCCACACGCCCTCGAAGCTGATGTAATTGGGAAAGGCCAAAACGTTCAGCACTTTCAATAATCATGACTGAAGCATTAGGTACGTTTACACCTACTTCAATTACTGTTGTGGCAATCATAATCTGTGTTTCTCCTTTAACAAAGCGCTCCATTTCGTAGTCCTTGTCCGCAGGTTTCATTTGTCCGTGCACAATGGAGATTTGATACTCGGGCTGTGGAAAGTCGCGGGCAATGCTTTCATATCCGTCCATTAAGTCCTTGTAGTCCAAAGCTTCAGATTCTTGAATCAGTGGATACACAATATAGATTTGCCTTCCTTTTTTGATTTCATCTTTGATAAAGCCAAACACCTTCAATCGATTACTGTCGAACCTGTGGACTGTTTTAATAGGCTTTCTGCCAGGAGGCAGCTCATCAATCACCGAAATATCCAAATCACCGTAAAGACTCATCGCCAAAGTTCTAGGGATGGGAGTGGCCGTCATCACCAAAACATGGGGAGGCGTGTTGTTTTTATGCCACAACTTTGATCGTTGTGCCACACCAAAACGGTGTTGTTCATCCACAATGGCCAAACCGAGGTTTTTAAATTGAACTTTGTCCTCCAAAACCGCGTGGGTACCCACCAGTATATTCAGATTTCCATTTTCCAGTTGATTGTGGAGCAAGGTGCGTTCGGATTTTTTTGTAGACCCTGTCAAGAGAGCAATTTTAACGTCCATGTTCTCCAATAGCTCTTTGAGTCCGTTGTAGTGCTGGGTCGCCAAAATTTCGGTTGGAGCCATCAAACAGGTCTGGAAGCCGTTATCAATCGCCAAAAGCATGCACATTAAAGCTACAATAGTCTTTCCGGAACCTACATCACCCTGCAAAAGTCGGTTCATTTGGGCGTTGCTCCCTAAATCGTTTCGGATTTCTTTTATAACCCGTTTTTGTGCATCGGTCAATTCAAAGGGCAAGTGGTTTTCAAAGAATTCGGTAAACTTTTCGCCTACGGCGTCAAAAGGCATCCCCTTGATTTTTTGTTTGCGCATCATATTTTTGGAAATGAGCTGCAATTGCACAAAAAATAACTCCTCAAACTTTAGCCGGAACTGAGCTCTTGCCAATAATTCTTGATTCTTCGGAAAATGAATATTGAACAACGCGGAGCTTTTTGAAATCAGTTTTAATTCTTCCAAAATATTGGGGGACAGGGATTCAGGGAATTTACCCTTGCATTCTAGGAACAATTGTTGGATCATTTTCCCGATAATCCGATTGGTAATCCCCTTGTTGCTCAATTTTTCAGTGGAAGGGTAGATGGGCTGCATCACCATTTTTAATCCTTGTTGATGCTTTTGCAAGGTTTCCATTTCGGGATGGGGCATCGAGAACGTGCTGCCATATTTGTTGACCCGTCCAAAAACCACGTAGGGTTCGTTCAGTTTCAAATTTTCCTTGATCCATTTGTGGCCTCGAAACCAAACCAGGTCCATTTGTCCCGTTTCATCTACAAAAGTGGCCACCAAACGCTTACCCCGTTTTTGTTCCACCATTTTTATATGGACAATTTTGCCAACCACCTGTACATCGGCACCGCTCGGTTGCAATTGATTTATCTTATAGTAACTCGTTCTATCCAAATAGCGGTTGGGGAACAGATGTAGCAGGTCCCTAAAGGTCTCAATGCCCAATTCGGCCTTTAAAATATCGGCCCGGTTGGGGCCAACGCCTTTTAAATATGCTATGGGAGTTTGTAGAAAATTGGGATTCATCGAACTAAAATATGTAATTTGGAAGGACTTTTGATAAGATGATGGTATGAAGCTGAGCCCCGCACTTATATTTTTCTTATTTGTACAGTTCCTGTCCGCTCAAATTCAGGATAAAGTGGATTTTATCCATGCAGATGTTTTGATTGAACCTACACCTATTGAAAATCGCATCAATGGTAGCGTTTCGTATCAATTTAATGTAATCGACGATGTGGATTCCATTTTTTTGGATGCCGTGAACCTTGAGTTTTCCAATCTTACTTTGGATGGTGAAAATTTGGATTATGACTACAATGGCAAGAGAATTATCATCAAAAATGCGATGAAAGCAGGGGAGAATCATATCGTTTCAATGGAATATGTGGCAAAACCAAAACAAACGGTATATTTTTTAGGATGGGATGATGCCGTCAGGAACAATGAACAGGTATGGACCCAAGGTCAGGGAAAATATACCAGTCATTGGTTGCCCAGTTTTGATGATATGACCGAAAAAGTGGAGTTTGATATCAAAATACAACTCAAAGAGAATTATACCGTAATCGCCAACGGGAAACTCATCAAAAAAGAAAGTTTGCCTGACTCAAATGGTCATTTGTGGCAGTTTGATATGGAAAAACCAATGAGCAGTTATTTGGTTGGTTTTGCCATTGGAGACTACAATAAAAAAGCCATAATCTCATCTTCGGGAATACCCATTGAACTGTATTACGAACCAACGGATTTTACCAAAGTAGAACCTACCTACCGATATACTAAACACATTTTTGATTTTTTAGAAACAGAAATTGAGGTTGCATACCCATGGCAGAACTATAAACAGGTTCCTGTTCAGGATTTTTTGTATGCAGGAATGGAGAACACGACCTGTACCATATTTTCAAATCAATATGTGATAGATTCCACGGCTTTTGTGGACAAAAACTATGTAAATGTCAATGCGCACGAATTAGCGCATCAATGGTTCGGTAACTTGGTCACGGAAACCAGCAGTGAACATCACTGGCTGCATGAGGGGTTTGCCACATTTTATGCGTACTTGGCCGAAAGGGACATTTTTGGGGAAGATTACTTTTACTGGCATTTATTGAAGACTGCACAAGCCTTGCGGAACTTCTCCGAGGACGATCAGGGCGAAGCATTACGAAACTCGGGGGCGGGTAGCCTTACCTTTTATGAGAAAGGTGCCTGGGCCTTGGTAATGCTACAAGATAGAGTAGGAGAGGAAGCCTTTAAAAAAGGGGTTCGAAACTATTTGAACAAATATGCTTTTAAAAATGTGACCATACCCAATTTAATGGTAGAACTTGAGGAGATTTCGAACACTGATCTTAGTGATTTTGAGAAATTGTGGTTGCAGAACCCAGATTTTCCCTATAATCAGGTGGTTTCTTTTTTGCGGAAGAAAAACGCATCAATAAAAACCTATTTTGAGATAAAAAACCAGATAGAGGAGATTGGTCAAGCCGAAGCTGTTTTAAAACGTAGGTGGAAAAAAATAAAATCAAGTCAATTAAAGGAAAATCTGGTTTTAGATTATGGAATCAAATTATCACCTGAATTTTTAGGCTCCGTTCTCCAATCGGGAGATGTAAAAACAAGACAGGCCGTAATCTTGTCTCAGAACAAAATACCATCTGAACTTAAAATCGCTGCGGAGAATCTGTTAAAGGATAAAAGTTATACTACCATTGAGACTGCCTTATATCGATTGTGGACGGATTTCCCCAAAAACAGGAGTAAATACCTAAGTGAGACCGAAAACATTACTGGATTCCCCAATAAGAACATTCGATTACTTTGGTTAACATTAGCTTTGGTGACTCCCGAGTATAATCCGGATTCAAAAGCAACATATTTTGATGAATTGAGTGGGTATACCAGTTCCGAGCATCATTTTGAGACACGTTTGATTGCATTTCAATATTTGAAGAGCATCGGGGGCTTTACGGATACGGTTCTCAAAAATTTGGTCGAGTCCTGTAGTCATCATGTGTGGCATTTTAAAAAATCGGCCCGGACCATCTTGAACGACTTTTTGCAATCTGAAGGGAACACGGCCCGCATTAAGGGACTTTACCCTTTGCTAAGTCAGGAAGAAAAGCAATATTTGGAGAAAACTTTAGGTGAATGAGGGCATTGGTCATTTCGGGAGGAGGAAGTAAGGGTGCCTTTGCGGGCGGTGTTGCTCAATTTTTGATTCAAGAGGCCAAACACGACTATGACCTGTTTGTTGGAACGTCCACGGGTAGCCTGTTGATTTCCCATTTGGCCCTGAATAAACTGGATAAGATCAAGAACATCTATTCCAATGTAAATCAGGACAGCATCTTCAATAATTGTCCGTTTGTCATCAAGAAAAAACATGGTGTTGAGACCATCGCCATCAACCACTGGAACGTTATAAAAAACTTCATCAAGGGTAAAAAGACCTTTGGGGAAAGTGAGAACCTTAGAACATTGATTCGTAGTTCCATTACCGTCCAAGAGTTCAATAAGCTTAAAAAAAGTAAGATGGATGTGGTGGTTACCGTCTCTAATCTATCATTGAACCAGGTGGAATATAAATCCATTAATGACTGCACCTACGATGAGTTCTGTGATTGGATTTGGATTTCCTCCAATTACACCCCTTTTATGAGCTTGGTAAAAAAGGATGGCTGTGAATATGCAGATGGCGGACTTGGCACTTTAGTTCCGATAGAGGAGGCTTTGTTACGTGGTGCGACCGAGGTGGATGTTATTGTCCTTCATACCGAGGTAAACCACTTGAACCGTATGTCCTCTAAAAACCCTTTTGATTTGATAACAACCATTTTTGGTTTTATGCTGGATCGTATCGAGAACCAAAATGTGCGTATCGGGAAGTTGGTGGCCAATCAGAAGGATGCCATCATCAATTTTTATTATACACCAACGGTTCTCACCACAAACTCATTGATATTCAATAAGGAGCGTATGACCTTGTGGTGGAAGCGCGGTTATTTGTATGCCAAGAACAAGAATGAGGAAACAAGTCCTATAGAACCTGAAAAACAGGAATGATTAAGCCCAAAGGTCGCTAACCTCTTTTTTAACGTAAGCCAAGGCTGCATTCGATGGTGATTCCTTTTCCATGGTCTGGTTCAAGATATCTTCTCGCAATTTATCGGGAGAATCGGTTTCGCTCATTCCAGCTGAACGGATTATCTGTATAGTAGTGTTCTTTGCTGTTTTGATAATATTCCAGCAAGCATCCGACATGTAAATTTGCTGGGAGAGGTTATGCTCGAACTCGGTTTCAATCTGTTTTATGAGCAAGTTTTCGTAATCACCTTTGTTTTTACTCGTCGGCGCAACACGAACCACTAAGCTGTTCAGGGCAATACGCTCTAAAAATAAGGCCATGCGCTCATAGGCCTGTAAACGAATTGGCAAAGTGTCCTTTTGGGAATCTTTGTGCAATAAAAATCGTCTGCGCCCATCTTCATTGCGGGTATGCAATCTAAAAAAGTAGAAGGCCACGGCTCCGGTTACAACGGCCGGCATTAAATAAGCGAATAACTGAAGGATTTGATCTCCACTCATAAGGTAGTCTGGTTTTTTATTGATTTTACACTACCAAGAACGCATCAAAATTGTAAAAAGTATTTTTGATTAAAGGTTATTGGGTCGCCTTGGCACTTTCTTTGGCCTTAGCGTAAAAACCTTTGTAATCGGGTTGCAATTTAATATTGATCCCTTCTTTAAAATTGCCATCCTTGGCCGAAATGCCAATGTTTTCGGCGGGCACTTCCAAACTGGTCACCAATTCAGAAGCCACAGAAGCCACTTGGCCATAGGTAGGTCCAAATTCACCAGTAATGTTCAATCCCTCGACCTCGGCCTTAAAATTTGGATTCGATTTGATGATGTTTGCAACCCCGGCCAGCCATGTTTTTCCTTCTTCCGTCAATTTGTCGGAGGTATCCGAACCAAAAAGCGTATTCAAACTATTACTGATGACCACTACGCCAGCTTCAACACTTACTTTGGCATTTTCTCCCAAGGTCTGTTTTATTCGTGTGAGAGAAACAATAGCGGTAGAGTCGTTCGCGGAAATCATATCATTAATTCCGCTCAATTGTCTTTCTTTTCTGGCAAGAGCCGCCATTGCGCGGTCGACGTTGTCCGAGTTCTGCTTTGACAACTGCGAAAAATTGCTCATGTTCCCCAGTAGGGTCGCATTTGCATCACGAAGCGTTAAGTTTTCCGATTTCAAGGCCTCAGCTTCTGCGTTACTGGATGATATTTCCCTTTTTGCAACAGCCAGTTCCTGTTCGACTTCGGATATCTTCGATTTTAGATTATCTATTTCTGCAATCAAATCACTTTTTCTCTGCGGATAAACACTTGTGGTTATAATAAGAAGCGCAATGACGAGTAGATTGTTTTTCATAAGTAGTACAATTATTTGGGTCTAAGTTATAATGTTTTTAATTAAGTTGTTTTCTTGCCTCCAAGATGCTCACAATTATAGAGATCCTGCATGGAGGTGAAGGGCACTTTCTCTTTTTGGTACTTGTAGACCCTTCTAATATCGCTGCTAAGATAATCATCATCCACATTCACTTGTATATCCTCCATATGAAATTGGCAGGGATGTTCATAACCCGCAGCATGGGTGATTTCCAAAAACTCCTTTTTGAAGGTATTGAAGTATTGGGCCAATCTATCCGATTTTAATGGTACGTTGATTCCGCTCTGTCTCCATTTGCTTTGCGTCGCAACACCGGCAGGGCATCTATTGGTGTGGCACACCTGAGCTTGAATACAACCTATACTCATCATGGCTTCCCTGGCCACGTTGATGCAGTCTGCGCCCATAGCAAAAGCCATGGCCGCCTTTCCTGGAAACCCTAGTTTTCCACTTCCGATAAAAACAATCCTATCCGTGAGTCCGTGGTCTAGGAAAATCTTGTAGACCGTAGAAAACCCATAAGTCCAAGGTAGGGAGACATGATCGGCAAAACTTGGAGGTGCTGCTCCCGTTCCTCCTTCACCACCATCAATGGTAATAAAGTCTGGTCCTTTTCCTGTTTTCTTCATGATATCGGCAAGTTCCTGCCATTGGTCAATTTTTCCGATGGCACCCTTAATTCCGACGGGGAGTCCTGTTTCCTCAGCAATGGACTCAATAAACTCCATAAGCTCTGGAATAGTAGAAAATGCTTTGTGGGTAGGAGGGGAGATGACATCTTTACCAACTTCCACGCCACGTATTTCAGCAAGCTCATGGGTTATTTTAGAACCAGGTAGTACTCCGCCCTTTCCGGGTTTGGCTCCTTGTGAAAGCTTGATTTCAATGGCTTTGACACATGGGTTTTCATCTACCAAAACTTTTAATTTGTCCATGGAAAAACCACCATCTCTTGAACGGACTCCAAAATATCCAGTTCCAAAATGAAAAATCACGTCCCCTCCTTGTTTATGGTAGGGTGAAAGGCCGCCCTCACCCGTATTATGATAGGCACCGCACTTTTCAACCCCTTTGTTCAAAGATTCGATGGCAGCTGCGGAAAGCGAGCCAAAACTCATTGCGGATACATTGATGATAGATGCTGGGCGATACGGTTTTCTTCGCTTATTATAGGCCCCCATTACTTTGGCGCACGGTACAAAATAAGGATGTTCAATGTTTGGGTGTTTTTCGGGCACTTGAAACCCTATCATGGCATTTTTTATAAAAAGATGTTGGTGCTTGTAAATGTCCCTGTCGGTACCAAACCCTTCATAATTGTTTTCTTTTTTTGCCGAAGCGTATATCCAGCTTCGCTCTATTCTGTTAAAAGGAAGTTCTTCTCTATTGTTGGCCACAAAATATTGACGCATTTCTGGCCCTATACTTTCCAGCCAGTACCTTAAGTGTCCCACTACCGGATAGTTGTGGCTTATGGTATGGGCCTTTTGAAAAAAGATATCACGTATGGCCACAAGTGCCAAAAAAATCAAAACCCAAGTCCACCAAGGGATATCGCCTAAAAAATCAAGAAATTCTTCCATTCTTAACATCGATAATTAAAAGTTGAAAATTGAAAAGTCTTCATCGAATAATTTGATAATCTTCTCAATAAGGAAATAGAGGATGAACAATAAGCCAATATACGCAATCACTTTTCTTATAGGATGATGATGTTTTATCTCTGAAGCTGTATTCTCTCTATCTATTTTTTCTTTTAATTCAAAAGCCTTTTCAAAATCAATCCTCTTCACATAAAAAAGGGTTGAATCAAAACCCTCTGAGGAGGATTTTAAAAAAGTATCAAATTCTATGTCATTTTCCACAAGCTCTTTTTCAAAAATTTTAGCTGGAAAGGGATGTGTGAATTCTGCAATTTGGACTTTATTGTTCAAAGGATTTGCCTTAAAATTGATTGAAAATATAATCAAATAAAATCTCTGATTGAACAAATATCAAGCCCCAACATCCAAATTCCAAATATTGGAGGACATTGGGGCTTAAAGTTTTTTATTTTTTAATGAAACCTATTTACTTCTATCCAAGTAATCCAAAGCGATTTCCGTCATGGCTTTCACACCCAATTGTAATCCGCTATCATCAATTTTAAAATCGGGAGTGTGATGGGGAAAGTGCTCATCAGGACCTGCATTGGGGTCTTTTCCTCCCAAAACATAAAAGAAACCAGGTATATTTTCTTGGTAGAACGAAAAATCTTCGGCCCCTGTAATGGCCTTGATCAAGTGTACATTTTCTGCTCCAGCCACTTCTTGAAGACTGGGCAATGATGTTGCTGTTAAATCAGGGTCGTTGTACGTGATTGGAACCCCTTTGGCAATTTCCACAGTTGCTTCGGCGCGGTAGGCTTTGGCAATGTTTTCTGCCATTTCTTTCATTCTATCGTTAACTTGTTTTTGCATGTCATAATCCAACGTACGGATGGTTCCGATAAGTTCAGCACTTTCCGGGATGATGTTGTTACGTACCCCACCACTTATCTTACCAACGGTAATTACTGCAGCTTCCTTGGTCAATTCCAATTCCCGACTGATGATGGACTGGTACCCATCCACAATCTTGGATGCCACAAAAATGGGGTCGATACCGCCCCAAGGCTGTGAACCATGGGATTGTTTTCCTTTAACGGTCACAACAAAACGTTGGGCCGCGGCCATAGCACCGCCCGGTTTGTAGGCAATATGACCCACTGGCAAGTAAGAACCTATGTGAAGTCCGTAAATCGCATCCACTTTGGGATTGTCAAGAACCCCCTCTTTGACCATAAGTTCAGCCCCGCCCTCTTCTCCCGGAGGCGCGCCTTCTTCTGCAGGTTGGAATATGAATTTTACGGTACCATGGATTTTGTCCTTGTTCTTGGCCAAGACTTCGGCAGTTCCCATCATAATTGCGATGTGAGTATCGTGTCCACAGGCGTGCATTACTCCAACCTCTTCGCCCAAATACTCGGATTTTGCCACCGATTTAAACGGAAGGTCGTTTCTTTCCGTCACCGGTAGGGCATCAATATCGGCTCTCAAAGCGACCACTTTTCCGGGATGGTCTCCTTTTAAAAGTCCCACAACACCGGTATGCGCAACACCTGTCTGCACTTCGATGCCGAGGGATTTTAGGTGGGCAGCAATCTTTTCCGCTGTTTTAAACTCTCGGTTGCTCAGTTCGGGATGTTGGTGCATGTCGCGTCGCCATTCAATCACTTTTGATTCAACGGCGGCGATGTCCTTTTCCAGTCCATGGTCTTGGGCATAAATGGATAAACTTGCGGTACAAAGTGCAAGTGCTAAAATGTGCTTCATAAAATAATTGTGTTGAGTTAGTTTATAGTTTGATCGGGCGGTAGCCTTGGTTTTGCAATTGAATATTGGCCGTCATAGCGGAGAGCGCGATTTTTACGCCGGGAATCAAATCTTCTTTTGGGAGATCCCTTGTTTTGGACGATTGTCCGCACATGATTATTTCTACACCTGCGGATAAGAGTTTTTCTACCAGTTCTCGATTTGGATTTTCAACCTTATATCGGGCTTTATGTGCATCATCGGACAGTAAATTCCTTGCTGCTGTGCCATGTACTATCAATGCCGCCTTTATTTGTGAGGAGGGAATCCCACTTTGGGCATGCATATTCAAAAAACGGGCAACGGTATTGATGTTCCGGTTGATTTCGGTATCGGACTCGGGTCCATCCTTAACATCGAAAACGACTTTGAAATCTTGTGATTTGTCAGTTTCAAAATCAGGATTGTTGATTTCCCATACGGCACCGTAACCGTCGATTACAGGACCTGTTTTTGTGGTTTGGGAAAATCCATAAAAAGAAAGAAAAACTAGAAGAAATTGGGATAAACGTTGAAAATTCATCAGCTAATAGGGTTGAGGGTCTAAATATATTTAAAATTCAATCCAAATCCGAAAACGATGTTTATAAAAATTGACAGCTTGATTTTAGCAAAAGATCATTATTGGCTAATTTCACGCCTACTTTTAAAAGCTTCTGGCCCTTGAGTAATTTTATAGATGAATTGAATGATGCGCAGCGCGCTCCCGTGCTGCACAAGGATGGACCTCTAATGGTAATTGCCGGTGCTGGCTCTGGAAAGACCCGTGTGCTTACGTACAGAATCGCCCATTTGATGGAACAGGGCGTGGATTCCTTTAATATTCTGGCGTTGACCTTTACCAATAAGGCGGCACGTGAGATGAAGAAGCGTATTGCCACCATCGTGGGGAATTCGGAGGCCAAAAACCTATGGATGGGTACGTTCCACTCCGTTTTTGCCAAATTGCTCCGTTTTGATGGTGACAAACTGGGCTATCCGAGCAATTTTACCATTTATGACACCCAAGACTCACAACGCTTGATCGCAGCCATTATCAAGGAAATGGGGCTTGATAAAGATGTCTACAAGTACAAGCAGGTCCAGAATCGCATTTCATCCTACAAGAACAGCTTGATTACGGTGAAAGCATACTTTCAAAATCCTGAATTAATGGAAGCCGATGCCATGGCAAAGCGTCCACGTTTGGGAGAAATCTATCAGAATTATGTGGACAGATGCTTTAAGGCGGGTGCCATGGATTTTGATGATTTGTTGCTAAGGACGAATGAACTATTGACCCGGTTTCCTGAGGTGTTGATGAAATACCAAGATCGTTTCCGTTATATTTTGGTGGATGAGTACCAGGATACCAACCACTCGCAATATTTAATTGTAAAGGCGCTTTCCGACCGTTACCAAAATATTTGTGTGGTAGGCGACGATGCGCAGAGTATTTATTCGTTCCGTGGGGCGAACATCAGTAATATTCTCAACTTTCAACGGGATTATGACGACGTGGCCGTGTATCGATTGGAACAGAATTACCGTTCCACCAAGAATATTGTAAACGCAGCAAACTCCATCATTGCAAACAATAAAAATCAGTTGGAGAAGAATGTGTGGACCTCGAATGACGATGGTGGGCTCATAAAAATCCACCGAAGCGTTACCGATGCCGAGGAAGGCCGATATGTAGCAGGTTCAATTTTCGAGAACAAGATGCAAAATCAAATGCAGAATGGGGAGTTTGCCGTTTTGTACCGGACCAATTCACAATCACGAGCCATTGAGGATGCACTCCGCAAAAGGGATATTCCCTACCGGATTTATGGAGGATTGTCCTTCTATCAACGGAAAGAGATTAAGGATGTACTCGCTTATCTGAGGTTGGTCATCAATCCAAAAGATGAGGAGGCCTTGAAACGGGTGATCAACTTCCCCACGCGTGGAATAGGACAGACCACAATAGACAAACTAGTGGTCGCAGCCAACCATTATGGACGTTCCATTTATGAGGTGATGGACAATTTGGACCGGTTGAATCTAAACATCAATGCAGGTACCAAACGTAAATTGGCGGATTTTGTCACTATGATCAAGAGCTTTCAAATTATGAACGAAGGCTCCGATGCTTTTGTATTGGCCGAGCATGTGGCCAAAAAAACGGGTCTCCTGCTAGAATTCAAAAAAGATGGCACTCCAGAGGGAATCGCCAAAATGGAGAATATCGAGGAACTTTTGAACGGTATCAAGGATTTTGTGGAGGGCCAAAAAGAAATTGCAGATGCCACAGGAAGTTTGACCGAATTTTTGGAGGATGTAGCCCTTGCCACCGATATGGACAAGGATATTGAGGATGACGACAGAGTGGCCCTTATGACCATTCACCTGGCCAAAGGTCTGGAATTCCCCTATGTATATATTGTGGGAATGGAGGAAGATTTGTTTCCGTCAGCCATGAGTATGAACACTAGGAGCGAGCTGGAAGAAGAACGACGATTGTTTTATGTGGCACTCACGAGGGCAGAGAAACAGGCATTCCTAACCTATACCCAAAACCGTTATCGTTGGGGAAAATTGATCGATGCCGAACCTAGTCGTTTTTTGGAAGAGATTGAGGAAAAGTATGTCGAGAACCTAACGCCTGTCAATGATGGTTACCGATATAAATCAACAATAGATAAGAATATTTTCGGTGAGGTGGACAAGAGCAAGCTGCGTCAGGTAAAGCCATCGAACGGAACACCTCCCAGTGTTCAGGGCCCAAATGAAAACCAATTGCGCAAGCTGCGCAAACTAAAACCCGAGATATCTTCTCCGGCCCAAGCGCAGGACCTGGACCCTGGTTTGGTAACGGGAGCACGCGTCAACCATACCCGTTTTGGCAGGGGAAAAATTCTAAATATCGAAGGAGTCGGCAACGATAGAAAAGCGGAAATACATTTTGACCAGGGTGGCATAAAAAAACTATTGCTGCGCTTTGCCAAACTTGAGGTTTTGGACAATGCCTAATACAAATTTTCACTTTCTCACAATTTAACCTTAGCTGGTTTAGTTATTTTCTAATTAATTTTTGGGAGTAGGCTGCAATGGGTAAAAATGCTTAAATTCAGAGCTAGTATTTTGAATTCTAAGACCAAACCAACCAACCTCCCCCTATGAAGAATCTCTTTCTTAAACCTGTTTTTTTAGCAGTCGCCATTCTTGTTGTCACGATTTTTGGAGTGGCCGGCTATCACTACGCAATTGGATACCCCGCATGGGTGACCATGGCTGCCGGAATACTGATAGGCATAGTACTGATTATTGTATTAAAATTATTGCTCACTTTGCTTTTTCCACTGGGCAGGAAAATCCCATTGCCCATTGCAACTACAATCTTGGGAGGGTTTTTGGCACTCTACATTATGCGGATGTATGCTTTCAGGTGGCCATCCGTATTGTTTTATACGCTCGCTTTATTCGGTTTTATCTGCTTGGTATTGATTGTTTTCGGTATTTGGCAAATCTTGAAAAATAAAAATATCGCAAGGGGAGGTGTTCTAATACTTATTGGTATTGTGCTGATTGTCCTTGGGCTATATGGATTCAATGCCCTGGATGGCGACCCATATTTGGAAGAATCAACATCCGAAGAGAACATATCCGTAACTACTTTGGGCAAATTGGGTATTGCAGACCCTTCTGAAAAGGGAAATTTTGATATTGAAGTTTTTACCTATGGTAGTGGAACCGATGAGAAAAGACCGGAATACGCCGAAGGTGTTAGGATTAAGACATCAACTGTTGATGCATCACTGTTACTACCGGAATGGAAGGGCAAAAAGAAAAAGTGGCGCGAAAAATATTGGGGCTTTGGGGTGGATGGTTTTCCTTTGAATGCCCATGTGTATATGCCCAAGGGCAAGGGGCCCTTTCCAATGGTAATGATGGTGCATGGTAACCACAGTATGCTCGATTATTCCGATGGAGGTTATGCCTATCTCGGAGAGCTTTTGGCCAGCCGAGGTATTATTGGGGTCTCAGTGGATGAAAACTTCATTAACGGACATTGGTCCGGTGATTTTATGGGCAAGGAGATGCCAACTCGTGGTTGGTTGCTGCTCAAACATCTGGAACAATGGAGAAATTGGAACAATGATGAGAGTTCTGAATTGGCGGGAAAGGCAGATTTGGAAAATGTAATCTTAATGGGGCATTCCAGAGGAGGTGAAGCCGTATCCATTGCGGCAGCTTTTAATAAATTAGAGAGGTTTCCCGATAATGGTAATGAAAAGTTCGACTTTGATTTTGGGATTAAAGGTATTATCACAGTAGCACCCACAGATTATAGGTACAATCGTGAGATTAGTTTAAAAGATATCAACTATTTGAGCATTCAAGGAGCATCAGATGCTGATGAAACAAGTTTTTGGGGAATGCGTCCGTATCACAGATTAACGTTCTCCGATGGTTTTGATGGCTTTAAAACTGGCTTATATATGAACCATGCCAATCATGGTCAATTTAATTCATCGTGGGGCCGTTCGGATTTTGGCGCTCCAATGAAATGGTTGCTCAATCTTGAGCCGTTGGTCACAGGAGAGGAGCAACGGCAAGTGGCCAAGGTTTATGTGAGTGCATTTGCAGAGAGTGTGTTCAAAAAGGATAAGGATTATCTGCCTATGTTCAAAAACGTGGATTTGGCGCATGATTGGTTGCCCAAAGAAACTTATAGAAGTCAATACAGCGATGTAAGCAAGCAAGTGCTGGTTGATTTTGAAGGGGATTTGGATTTGAACAGTGCGTCTGACAGTATAACATTGGCTGCCAAAAACTTCAAAATCTGGAGAGAAACCGAATTGATGTCCAGAGACGGCGGGAGCCAGCAAAACAATACTTTGGTCTTGGGTTGGCAGCATGGTAAGAACGTACAAAAGGACTCCCTTCCGATATACAGTATTATGTTGCCCGATACTTTGAGGAATTTCAGTATAGCCGATACTTTGGCTTTATCCATGGCCATGGGCGATATCTCAGAATTGGAATTAAAGGATAAGGATAAGAAAGAGGATGTGCCAACATTTGGTTTCAATTTTAGTGTGATGCTGAAGGATAGTACCGGAAACACTTCATCGGTGGCAGTATCGGATTACAATGCTTTACCGGGAGTAATCAAAACCAAGTTTACCAAGTTTGATTTTTTTGACAAAACCATGATAGGAAAAAACGCTGAAGACCAATTAAAAAGCTGCTATCTGCCTATTTCATCTTTTTTGAAAAAGAATGATAGCCTAAATCTGGATAAAATTAAAAGCATTCATATGGTTTTTGATAAGGACACTTTGGGCGTGGTTATTTTGGATGATATAGGGTTCTATCTTGACAAGTAGGTTTTACGGTACGCTATAAATAGACTTCAATTTGCTGAATATGTAGATTGATGGTGGCCATCAATCTATGTACCATCCTCACGTTCAATAAGTATTATCTTTGTAGTTGTTCTTTTGAAATGGGTATAACTTTTTTTGATGACTTATGGCAGAATTGATAAAATTATATGAGGAAAACCCTAATCCAAAGCAGGTTCAACAGGTAGTTGACGTGCTTAGGAAAGGTGGCCTGGTAATTTATCCCACCGATACCGTATATGGTCTTGGGTGCGATATTACCAATTCAAAAGCATTGCAACGCATTGCCCGTATAAAGGGAGTTAAGTTGGAAAAGGCCAATTGGTCGTTTATCTGTGCCGATTTGAGCAATCTTTCGGATTATGTTCGCCAAATAGATAGCCCTACATTCAAGATTCTTAAAAGAACCTTGCCAGGCCCCTATACTTTTATCCTGCCGGGGAATAATAATTTACCAAAGGACTTTAAGAAAAAGAAAACGGTGGGTATTCGTGTGCCCGATAATTCGATTGCCCGTGCCTTAGTAACAGGATTGGGACACCCTATTGTTTCTACATCTATCCGTGATGAAGATGATATTTTGGAATACACCACCGACCCTGAACTAATTTTTGAAAAATGGGAGAACTTGGTGGATATTGTAATCGATGGGGGGTATGGGGATAATGTTGCTTCCACCGTAATAGACTTATCGGGTGATGAACCGATAGTGATTCGGGAAGGCAAGGGAAGCCTTGAGATATATTAATAAAAAAAGCGGCCTATTTGGCCGCTTTCTTATTCTATAAGCTAAAGCTTATTTCTTATTTTCCAGAACCACCGATTGCTGGGTCTTTCATTCCTTCTTCGATCATGCTATAGAACTGATCGATTTTTGGAAGTACAACAATTCGTGTTCTTCTGTTTTTAGCTCTGTTTGCAGAAGTATCGTTACCTACTAGTGGTACGTAGTAGCTACGTCCGGCAGCGGTCATTCTTGCAGGGTCTACACCAAAATCATCTTGTAGTATTCTAACAACGGATGTTGCTCTTTTAGCACTCAAATCCCAGTTGTCAAGTAGAACACCGCTTCTATAAGGTACATTATCAGTGTGACCTTCTACCATAAATTCAAAATCAGGCTTGTTGTTCACTACTTTGGCTACTTTACCAAGTACTTCCTTAGCAGCGTTGGTTACGTTGTAGCTACCACTTCTAAACAATAGTTTGTCAGAGATAGAAACGAATACAACACCTTTTTCAACACTGATTTCGATATCTTCATCGTCCAAGTTGCCCAACACACCTTTTAGGCTCTGTACCAAAGAAAGGTTTACAGAATCTCTACGTGTAACGGCATCTTGAAGTTTTCTAATAGTAAGATCTTTTTCTTTAAGGCTTTCCAAAGACTTCTCAAGGTTTTCTGCGCCTTTTGTGGTAAGCGTAGTCAAGTTGCCCATATTGTTGATGAGTTCTTGGTTGTTCGCTTTAAGGAATGCATTTTGGTCTTCGAGAGTTTTCAACCTAGAGTCAGCGGTTGCTTTATCTTCCAAACAATCGTTCAATTTAACGGTTGCGGAATTTAATAGGTCTTGCGTTTCTTTGTGCTTGGCCTCCAATTCGGCATATTTCTTTTGCGATACGCAAGAGGATAATAGAATCGTCATTGCCAATGTTCCTAGAAAAACTTTTTTCATAGTTCAGATTATAATTTAAGGATTGTTAGATATATCAAATGTTAAAAAACTACACCAAAATTAGATAAAAAGCAAGGTACCTATATTTCGGCTTCGTTAATCTTTTACTAAAATGTTAAAATTCTCTACTTGATGTACGAAGTAGGACCATACTATGGATGTCGTAATATGGTATTTTAATATAAAATTAGCTTTTTCGCGCTTTCTGTACATTTTTATAAAGTTAGCATAAAAGCTAAGATGAGCCCTCAAGATAGCGAAGCAGTGGTCGAATTTTAATTGGAAAACAAAACGTAATGCTGCCAAGGCGTCTAAGACCAATCGCGCAAATACCAGCGGGATTGCTTTTTTTCTGGGAAGATTTTTTGTGATGGAGTACAGCGAGTTCCTAAAGTTGAGAAATGTTTTCTTCGGGTTCATATTGGAAAGGGTGCTACCGCCCAAGTGATACACGCTACTGTGGCCTACATAATATACTTTATGACCAGCATTTTTTGCGCGCCAACATAAATCTATCTCTTCTTGGTGGGCAAAGTAGTCCTCGTCAAACCCTCCTAATTTCTGAAACACGTCACTTTTAATGAACATACAGGCGCCCGTGGCCCAGAACACTTCTTTGATGTCATTGTATTGGCCTTCGTCCTTTTCAATGGTTTGGAAAATGCGACCCCTGCAAAACGGGTACCCGAACATATCAATGAATCCACCTGCTGCACCAGCATATTCAAAGCGGTCTTTTTGGATTAGGTCCAAAATTTTTGGTTGAATAATGGATGCTTCGGGAATCGACTTAAAAGTATTTTTGATAGGCTCCAACCAATTAGGAGTTACTTCCACGTCAGAATTCAATAAACAGAAAACATCTGCTTTAATATGTTCAAGGCCATCGTTGTATCCTTTGGCAAAACCACCATTAGAGCTGTTTTGAATTATTCCGATGCTAGGGTAGTGCTGTTGTAAGAAATCAACCGATCCGTCGGTGCTGGCATTGTCCACCACATATATATCGGCTCCATCCGAATGCTTCATAACAGAAGGCAGGAACCTTTCGAGCAAGGCTTCTCCATTCCAGTTGAGTATGACGACGGCGATTTTCAAAACGGAGGCAAATTAACGGCTAAAATCAGGAATATCCTTCAAAAACGCATACTTTTCATTCTCATGATCCATTTTGCAATAATAATGATCTAGACCATTGGTCACCATTAAGTATTCAGCCTTCAACTCGTAGTTGTAACGGGCTATTTGGTCAAAAGTATCTTGAGTGATGTTTACATCGGGACCTTTGCACTCGATGAGAAGATAAATAGAGCCATCAGGTTTAAATAGGACAACATCGTATCGTTTTTTTAAATCGTTGACCGTCAACTGTTTTTCAACATTGATCAAGCTTTTAGGATAATTTTTGGTAAAGACCAAATATCTGAGCACGTGCTGGCGAACCCATTCTTCCGGTTGGAGGACTACAAATTTTTTACGTAGCCCATCAAAAATGTACTGCCTATTTTGGCTATTTTTGATTCGAAACGAATAGGGTGGAAAATTCAAATCTTGCATTCTACAAAACTGGTGATATAATTTGAATGGACAAAGTAAAGGAGATTGTGTCGGAAATCAACAAGGGAAATCCAAAACCTATATATTTTTTAATGGGGGAGGAGCCCTATTATATTGATAGGATTTCTCAATATATTGCCGAAAATGTACTTACGGAAGATGAAAAAGGTTTTAATCAGATGGTGCTTTATGGCAAGGATACCACTGTTGATGATATAGTTGCCAATGCCAAGCGATTTCCTATGATGGCTCAGTACCAAGTGGTTATTGTAAAGGAAGCCCAACATTTGTCAAGAACTATCGAAAACCTTGTTCCGTACGCCGAAAACCCACAACCGACCACAATTTTGGTACTTTGTTATAAGTACAAGAAGCTTGATAAGCGTAAAAAACTATATAAGGCCGTCAACAAAAGTGGTGAGTTGTTCGAAAGTAAAAAACTGTATGATAATCAAGTGGCAGATTGGATTCGAAGGACCTTGGCGAGTAAAAAGTACAAGATTTCCCCCAAATCTTGTATCATGTTGGTGGAATATCTTGGAACCGATTTGAGCAAAATCAGCAACGAACTTGATAAATTGACATTGATTGTCCCACCTACCACGGAAATAAGCCCCGAACTGATCGAAGAGCATATCGGTATAAGCAAAGACTTCAATAATTTTGAGCTGAAAAAGGCAATAGGGGAGCGGGACGTTAAAAAGGCATCACGAATCATCGATTATTTCGCACAGAACCCAAAAGACAATCCCTTTGTGGTTACGGTTACTCTTCTGAACACCTTTTTTACCCAACTTTTACAGTATCATGGACTCAAGGACCATTCTCCGGGAAATGTGGCCAAGGTACTTGGAGTCAACCCCTATTTTGTGAACGAGTATGTAGTGGCCGCAAAAAATTATCCCATGAAAAGAGTGAGCGGCATTATTTCCAGCTTAAGGAATTTAGATCTAAAAGGAAAAGGAGTAGGTGCCAGCAATATGGGACAGGCTGATTTGCTGAAAGAACTACTCTCCGAAATAATCTAAAGGTTATTTTTTATCCACACTGTACTTGCCCGGGCCCAATAGCATTATAATTACAAAAAAGGCAAGATAAAGCAATGGTAACTCTTTTCTTCCAAAAGGATCAGCACCATGGGCGATAAAAGCTGCAACGAACATAGTAATGGCTGCAGGTATTGCGGCCCAACGGGTTTTAAACCCGATAATCATTAATAGGGGGCAGATAAATTCACCAACAACGGCTAAAAACAATGAGGGAGCTTGGCCTATCCCAAAAGGATCAGCAAATTCCGTGTTGCCATTGATAAGTTTCATAAGTTTTGGATAACCATGAGTAAGCATAAATGCTGATGGAACTATCCTTAATAATGCCAGACCCAGGTGTATCAAAGTATTGTTTTTCATGTGGGGAAAATTAATGCACGTGAAAATATAAATTATGTTTTAAAAAACGTAACATTAATTGACGAAAAGTGCTTTTGAATTGACTTATGAGAAATACTAACGTAAAGATGGATATGATTTTGGGTCCGATTCGTGCATAATCTGATATACCTTCTCAAAAATATCTTCGGCATTGGGCTTGGAAAAATAGTCCCCATCAGAAGCATAAGCCGGCCTATGCTCCTTGGCCGATAAAGTTTGGGGTGCACTGTCCAAATATTTATAGCCACCTTGCTTTTCGACCACTTCTTGCATCAAATAGGCCGAACACCCTCCTGGAACATCTTCATCAATCACCAAAAAGCGATTGGTTTTCTGAAGACTTTTCACCACGTCATGGTCTAAATCAAATGGTAGAAGTGACTGTGCGTCGATAACCTCTGCATCAATGCCTACTTCCAATAAATCGTTTGCTACTTTTTCCACAATACGAAGTGTGGAACCGTATGATAGGAGTGTAATATCCGTTCCTTCTTTAAGGGTTTCTACCTTGCCAATTGGTGTGCAGAACTCTCCTAGATTAGCGGGTTTTTGTTCTTTTAGGCGATACCCGTTAAGGCTTTCTATGACCAAAGCGGGCTCGTCACTTTTCATAAGTGTATTGTAAAAACCTGCTGCTTGAGTCATATTTCTGGGTACTAAAATGTACATTCCTCTTAATAAATGCACCAATCCTCCCATAGGGGATCCAGAGTGCCATATTCCTTCCAAACGGTGCCCGCGTGTACGGACGATGAGCGGAGCCTTTTGTTTACCCACGGTCCGGTACATCAAAGTGGCCAAATCATCACTCAATGTTTGGATGGCATAAAGGATATAATCCAGATATTGTATTTCAGCAATGGGCCTTAAACCACGGAGGGCCATACCGATTCCTTGACCTATGATAGATGTTTCACGAATTCCTGTATCGGCAATCCTTAGTTCGCCATACTTCTTTTGAAGGCCCTCAAGTCCTTGGTTAACATCACCAATATTTCCAGTGTCCTCACCAAAAATAAGTGCCTCAGGATATTTGGAGAAAAGAGCGTCAAAATTGTCCCTCAAAATGATTCTTCCGTCGACTTCCTCGGTTTTTTCAGGATAAGAAGGTGCTACGGACTCTATTTTTGTGGCCTTATTGTCAAGTTCGTTATAGAGGTGCGAACTGTAATGAGGTTCGTTGGACTTTAAAAAATTATCTATCCACTGCTGGAGCTGCTTTTTTTCCGGGGTGGATTCACCTAAAAGGTAACGAAGTGCTTGTCTGGATTTTGATGCTAAATCTTTCTTTAGAGGTTCTTCAGTAGCAATTAGATCATTTTTTAATTTATTGATGAACGCTTTGTTGGGACTTTGTGCGGACACTTTTTCCAATAGTTGCACCAATTCCTTTTTTGCGATCAATTGTGGCTTTAAGAACTCGGACCAAGCTTCTTTTTTGGCGGAACGTACTTTGTGCTTTATCTCGCGTTCTACCTTTTTAAGCTCTTCTTCTGTGCTTATGCCATTTTCTATGATCCACTCTCTAAAACGTTTGTTGCAATCATTTTTGCGTTCCCATTCCAGCCTTTCTGTGGATTTGTACCTTTCGTGCGATCCGGATGTCGAGTGACCTTGAGGCTGGGTCAATTCTGTTACATGGACCAATACGGGCACATGGCCTTCGCGTGCAATGTCAGATGCATTTTCAAAGGCATGTATCAGCGCTGTATAATCCCATCCCTTTACTTTTAAGATTTCAAAGCCATCATGTGTTTCATCCCGTTGTAATCCGCTCAACGCTTCGGAGATATCACCTTTGGTGGTATGGAATTCGGAGGGTACCGAGATTCCATATTCGTCATCCCAGATGCTTATTACCATGGGTACCTGCATTACCCCGGCTGCATTCAGGGTTTCAAAAAAATGACCTTCGCTTGTGCTTGCGTTGCCAATGGTCCCCCATGCTACTTCGTTCCCGTTTTTGGAAAAATTGGATTGGTCGATTCCCTCGACATGTCTATATATTTTTGAGGCTTGTGCCAAACCGAGCAAACGGGGCATTTGGCCTGCGGTGCAGGAAATATCGGCACTACTGTTCTTTTGTTCGGTCAGGTTTTTCCATGTTCCATCTTCATTTAGGCTGTGGGTCACAAAATGACCGCCCATTTGCCTTCCGGCACTCATGGGTTCCTTCTCCAAGTCCGTTGTGGCATAAAGTCCATGAAAAAATGCTTTGGGGCTTAAGTGACCCAACGCCATCATAAAGGTTTGGTCACGATAGTAACCGCTTCTAAAATCACCATCCTGGAATGCTCTTGCCATAGCAAGTTGAGGAAGCTCTTTACCGTCTCCGAATATTCCAAACTTGGCTTTTCCCGAAAGTACTTCGCGACGTCCCAATAGACTACATTCCCTACTCATAACGGCGGTCTCGTAATCTTGAAGAATTTGAGATTTGAAATCGTCAAAAGAGATGTCGTTACTTGTACTAGGTTTAGGTTCCATGGATGTTTGAAGATTTATGCAAAACTATTAAAAATACATCAAAATAGCAACATCAAATCTCGTTAATAAAATGAGAATTTATTAAAATAAACCATCAAAAAATAAATATATATTAATTTAGGTTGGTTTATTGGATATTAAATTATTGATTTGATAATCAAAACCACTTTCGAGTAAACAAACCTGTCAAGGTCCTAGGACTAATAGTGACTATAAAGCGAATACGCTCTCCATAGTTGTCTTGAGCTATTTCCCACCCTCGATTGGAGTATACGGGAAAGTAGAGTTCAAAATAGTCCGTCACCAAATTTAAGCGGATACCGGAATCGTATACAAAACGAGGGTCATTGCCTTTGTTTCTTATGAACCCCAAGTCACCATATGCCTCGACCCATCGCCAAATATTGGTACTGGCGTTAGTGGTGGCGATCCAATCGTTTGCAAAGGGATTTTCCAATTTTGACTTAAATCCTCCTTCGGCAATGATGACCTGTTGACTGTACAAGCCGGAATCCTCGGATCTTCCCAGATAGGCAAGGTCGAACATATAATCGGTGGGCCTGTCCAACGCGAAACTGAAGAAATTGGATTCCGTGTCGTTTCTTAGAAATTTACCTGCATAAAAGCGTAGATTGAACTGCCTGTTGCTCTGGAAAAGCTTTCGGTATTCGAACTCAAAGGCAAGCTTAGTGAATTCACTGGAGTGTTGGGCATCTACAGACCAAAGAGAGTAGTTAAGAATGTTGTTGTCCACATCTGTATATCGCGCATTAAGGACCCCGTAGTCTGGGTCGGTATCCAACTCCCCAACAAGGCTCTCGTCTATGTTCCGGTAAACACTGCGATAACGAAAAAGAAGGTTTTGTCTCCGGTTAGAACGTAGGTCATTGGGGCGCCACCCAAAACTTACGGCCGGCGTAATCGTAGTAAATCGAGAGTTTTCCTGAAAGTGCGACGTGGAAGCCGAAAACGAATAATTGGTGACGTAAAGCCCAGTTTTCTTGTGGTATTTTCTATACCTGAAACCAACTTTTCCTACCATTGTTTTCTCCAAAAAGGAATAGGTAGGGGAGATATCGTATTGGAATTGGCGCTCCAAGAAAGTTTTGTTGTACAATCGTAAACCAGGCGTAATACCATCATAAAGGTTGAAGTTTGCAATTGGTACATAAAAAACTTGATTGTAATATGGGTCTTCCGTATCCTTGAAAAACTGGAACTTTAGTTTTTTGTTACTGGATAACCATCCGTTGAGGGTCTTCCAGTTGTCCCTTTGATTAAACTCAGGGATTTTTTGATCGTAGTTGAGCACTAGTCGATCCTCACTTTGGCGAGGAATGGTAAAGCTTTTAGTGCTATCTATCTCCGAAAACCAATATTGGGAAACCACAGAATCATTTTCCAGCCCAAAAACAGATATGGGAACATTGGTACCCCTTTTATTTTTCAAAGTAAAAGTGATGGAGTCTTCCGTCTTCTGGATTTTTTTGATCTTGAAATCTATTTTTTTGTCAGTAGACACATATTCATCAAAAAACCAGTTGACATCTTTGTCTGCATATTTTTCAATGGTTGCTCTAAAATCCGAAGCACTTACATTTTGCTTCTGTTTGTAATTTTTATAGAAGTCAAGCACGGTGCTATCGATTTCCTTTTTACCCAAATAAGCGGATAAATATGACATTCCAAGCCCAGCTTTATAGCCGTTGGCGATTTTTTCGTTGAACTTGATCAATGAATCGTTGGAGGTGGTCAGTGCTTGGTCAATGTTTTTTCGAGCGGACAGCATACTGAACAGTGAGTACTGTTCATTAAAGTCCATTTGTGCCAAATGGAAGTTTTTAAGGCCCCAAATTCTTGAAAGTTTTCCAATCAATTTTTGATCAGGGTAGTGTTCCTCCACAAATTTTATCATGAGGTAATACCCGATGGCATCGTTTACCCATCGTTCTTTTCTTGGGTTCAGATATAATGATTCCTTCAAGTAATTTCGGATGGCCGTTTTTAGGAATTTCATTTCAAATTGAAATTGCTCTTCGTATGGCCTGATAAAAGATGGAAGTTGACTGATTCCGTAGAGTGGAGACCTATTGTAGTCAAATTCACTTACCAAAAGATTATCGTGCGGGTATTCACCCATATTCTCATAAAGAAACTGTGAAATCTTGTTTATGGATATGCCCTGGGCTATTTCCTCATATTTATTGGATTCAATATCTGTGGTTATGGTAACGTAGCTGGTTATGTGCTTGGTGAATCTTTCGTCAATAGTAAGTATGATTTCACAACTTTTTCGTTTGTCGCCAATGAGTTGCACGTGTTGTCCTTCTGGAAAATTGGAAATACTGGACATACGATAATTGGAGGCAACATATAGCAGGTTCGGAAAAGTAAAGTTGATACGGGTATCGGTGAGGTCGGTGTACAGATCGTCAAGGTTCATATTATCGTACAGCTCCCAGTCTCCATTTGTAAAAACCGCAGGGGTAAGGTACCAATCCTTTAAATTATACCCGTTGCCCGTATGCCCATATCCAGTAAACTTGGCTTCCGGCAATTTAATGGTGTAGGTGAAAAACAGCTTAACAGACTCTCCGGGTTTAAGAATTTCATTCAGGTTAACGGCAATGATATCCGTATTGCCGCGCCGTTTCCAGTCCAAACCTGCGTAGTTGTTGTCCACAATGGACTTAATCGTGGTTTGTCCTCGCTCCCTGTCCTTTGCCAAGTGCAGGCTCCTATTGAATTCTTCACCAAACCTTTTGGCCAAGGCAGTATTTTTATTAGAGTAGGCATGGTTCCAGTCGTTGAAGTACAACGTGGAGAGCCCCTTTTGGGACTGATTCACATAGGTGAAGTGTTGTCGTATACGAATTTGATTGGTGGGCCCATCGAGTGTAGCCACAATCTCATTTCGGTGTTGCGACCAAAGTTTGGGGCACACCAGAATGATAAGCAGCGAAACGCTAAGTAAAGCTCGATGGATAATCAATGTAGTAGGATTAAAAATTTGGACTCAATGTTCTGCCCTTATAAAAGGCGTCTATAATCTCAACAACTTCATCTTCGGTGTCCACCAATTTGATCAAATCAAGGTCTTTTGGACTAATGTTACCGGCTTCGACCAAAGTATTTTTGATCCAATCCATCAATCCCTTCCAGAATTCGGTACCAACAAGTATAATAGGAAATGTATGTATTTTATGAGTTTGAATCAAGGTGAGCGCCTCAAAGAACTCATCCAATGTTCCGAATCCTCCAGGCATTACCACAAAACCTTGAGAATACTTCACAAACATTACTTTTCGTACAAAAAAGTAATCGAAATCAAGACTTTTATCATCGTCGATATAAGGATTGTCATGCTGCTCAAATGGCAGGTCTATGTTCAATCCAACAGAGGTTCCTCCAGCTAAACTAGCTCCTTTGTTACCGGCTTCCATGATTCCGGGACCTCCTCCGGTGATGACACCATAGCCGGCCTCGGCAATTTTTTGGGAGATTTTTACGGCCAAATCGTAATATTGATGTCCTTCACGAACCCGTGCCGACCCAAAGATGGAGACACAAGGTCCTATTCTGCTCATTTTTTCAAATCCATTGACAAACTCGCCCATAATTTTGAATATGGCCCATGAATCGTTTGTCTTTATTTCATTCCATCCCTTGGAATGTTGCTCTCTTCGCATATGCATAACTTTTATCTAAACTGCGCGTGCAATTTTTTGTTTAGTATTTTCCAATTCTTTCTTTAAAAACTTGGCGGTAAAGCTTTTTTTGTCCTTGGCGACTTCTTCCGGGGTACCGGTAGCAACAACTGTTCCACCACCTCTTCCTCCTTCATAACCTATGTCTATAATGTGGTCCATCATTTTGATTACATCCATGTTGTGCTCTATTACCAAAATGGTGTTGCCCTTGTCCACCAAACGGTCGAGTACGTCCATAAGTACTCTAATGTCTTCAAAATGCAAGCCTGTTGTTGGTTCGTCGAGGATATAAAAGGTGTTTCCAGTGTCCCTTTTGGAAAGTTCCGTAGCTAACTTTACCCTTTGGGCTTCACCACCGGATAAGGTAGTGGACTGTTGACCCAATGAAATATAACCCAAACCTACATCTTTTATTGTCTTAAGTTTACGATGAATTTTTGGAATATTCTCAAAGAAATCTACAGCTTCGTTGATGGTCATTTCCAAAACATCGGCTATCGATTTGCCTTTATATCGGATTTCCAAGGTTTCCCGGTTAAATCGTTTGCCATTACAGGTTTCACATTCTACGTATACATCGGGCAAAAAGTTCATTTCAATCACTTTTAGGCCGCCCCCTTGACAGGTTTCACATCTTCCTCCGGCCACATTGAAACTAAAACGCCCCGGTTTATATCCGCGTATGGTAGCCTCCGTGGTTTTGGCGAAAAGCGAGCGTATTTCACTAAAAACCCCAGTGTAGGTGGCTGGGTTTGATCGTGGAGTACGGCCAATGGGAGACTGGTTGATATCGATGACCTTGTCGATATGTTCCAAACCCTTGATTTTTTTATACGGCATTGGTTTTTTAACGCCATTAAAATAGTGGGCGTTCATAATAGGGTAGAGGGTTTCGTTAACCAAAGTGGATTTGCCACTCCCGGAGACCCCGGTGACCCCTATCAGTTTCCCCAATGGGAAATCCACGGTCACATTTTTAAGGTTATTGCCGGTACAACCCGAAAGAGTAATCTTTTTGCCGGTTCCCTTACGTCTTTCTGCTGGTACTGGAATTTCCAGTTCCCCTGTAATGTATTGTGCGGTCAATGTTTGCTGGTTGACCAAATCCTTTGGACTTCCTTCTGAAATGATTTCTCCGCCGTGCTTGCCGGCCTTTGGGCCTATATCGATAACATGGTCTGCACATTCGATCATGTCGCGGTCGTGCTCCACTACAATTACTGAGTTTCCGATATCCCGTAAGGCTTCCAAAGAATGAATCAGGCGTTCATTGTCCCTCTGGTGCAAACCGATACTAGGTTCGTCCAAAATGTAGAGTACGCCCACCAATTGTGAGCCAATTTGCGTGGCCAAACGAATACGTTGCGCTTCACCACCTGACAATGACTTGGAACTGCGGTTCAATGATAGGTAATCCAACCCTACATCCAATAAGAACCCGACACGTGCTTTGATTTCCTTGATGATTTCCTCGGCAATTTTCTTTTGGTTGCCTTCCAAGGTATCTTCTAGATTGTGGAAGAAATTGTTCAACTCTACAATGTCCATTTGGGCCAATTCGGCAATATTTTTACCATCTACTTTAAAATAGAGAGATTCTTTCCGCAAGCGGGAGCCTTCACATTCTGGACATTTCACCTTGTCCATGTAATCTTTGGCCCATCGTTTTATCGATGTTGAGTTAGCTTCTTCATACTGGGTCTTTATGAAGTTGGAAATACCTTCATAATCAATTTTGTACTGTCTTTTAACGCCCAAGCTTTTGGAATCTACCTCAAAACTTTCCTTGCCACCGTTCAAAATAAGGTTCATGGCTTCTTCCGGAATCTTTTCAATGGCATCTGTCAAATCAAAATTATAGCGCTGCGCAATGGTTTCCAATTGTTTGAAGGCCCAAGATTTTTTGTATTCGCCCAAAGGGGCAAGTCCACCAGATTTAATGGATATTTTTTTGTTGGGAATGATTTTATTCTCGTTAACCTGATGCACATGTCCCAACCCACTGCATTCTGGGCACATTCCTTTGGGAGAGTTAAAGGAAAACGTATTTGGCTCTGGTGTGGGATAGGAAATACCCGTCGATGGACACATTAAATCTCTACTGAAATACCTAGGTACAGTTTCACCCTCTTCCAGTATCATCAGAACATTTTCTCCACTGTACATGGCCGTATTGATGGTTTCACTCAGCCGTTTATGGAAATCTTCGCTATCGCCCACCTTCAAGCGGTCGATTACTATTTCGATATCGTGGGTTTTGTAACGGTCCACTTTCATTCCCTTGGTGATGTCAGTAATCTCACCATCTACACGCACCTTTACAAATCCCTGCTTGGCGATTTGTTCAAATAATTCGCGATAATGTCCTTTACGTGATTTAATTACGGGGGCAAGCACATTTATTTTTTTGTCCTTATACGATTCAATGATCAAATCCCTGATCTGCTCATCGCTATAGCTTACCATTTTTTCACCCGTATTGTAACTGTAGGCATCTCCGGCGCGGGCAAAAAGAAGGCGAAGAAAATCGTAAACCTCTGTGATGGTACCGACCGTGGAGCGCGGAGATTTTGATGTGGTCTTTTGTTCAATGGCGATTACAGGGGAAAGCCCATCGATTTTATCAACATCTGGGCGTTCCAACCCGCCCAAAAATTGTCTGGCGTAGGCAGAAAAGGTTTCAATATATCTTCTTTGACCTTCGGCGTAAATGGTATCGAATGCCAAAGAGGATTTCCCGCTACCCGAAAGACCGGTAATCACCACCAGTTTTTCACGGGGAATGGTGACATCTATATTTTTAAGATTATGGACTCTTGCGCCCTTAACCTCAATATGTTCTTCGTAATTGATCATAAATCATAGCAAACCTCAAAAATAGCGAATTGGGATGTAAAAATGAAGTGTGGCCCAGTTTCGTTTTTGTTGCTCGATGCTTTATTTTTACCCTGTAGTTATTAAAACGCAACTTATGAATTTACTTGGCATTGGCTCTCGGATAGATCATCCGGAATATGGCAAAGGTGTGGTCACCAACGTATCGTCCAAACATTATTGGGTTACTTTTTTGGAGAATGGATTGGAAACTATTGATTTGAATGCTGATTTTGAAGTCATTGAAGCTGTGGAAGATGAAGTGGATAGCGTTAGTTTTTTTGACGTGGAGCGTTCCTTGGTGAAAATACTGGAAAAATGGAGCGACACGCACGAAAAAGTAGCCATGGCCGATAAATGGAAAGATGGTAAATTGGTTTTGGAATCCGGTGATGGTACGGCCAACAAGGATATGCCTATTGATACGTTCTTTCATAAAATTGTAATGGTACGTGACCGGATACGGGTGATGGAGCAAAAGATTAACAGCAGCAAGAACCTTGATGATCAAGAAAAGGTAGACCTACAGCAATATATAACACGTGTTTATGGTAGTTTGACCAGTTTTAATGTGCTCTTCAAGACCAAGAGCGACCATTTTGTAGGGGAGAAGAGTAAGGGATAATCAAACCGCTTCCTTTTTCTCGCTCAAATACTTCCAATAGCGTTTAGGTACGTGTTGTTTATGCAGTTTAGGGTTAATGCGAGATGCGATATTGGTCCTTTTAAAATAATCGTTCCAAAGCGTTTGGCATTCATATTCTTCGGAGGCAAAGGAATCACTTTTCACGGTTTTGTTATGGTGTATGTCCTTTAAGTTTAGGGATACCATCTCCACATGGTCTAGGTCATAGTAGATGCCATACCTGCGCTTTACATCATAAATCAACCATTTTTGGTCTGCGTAGCGGTCTCGAAAATGTTTGGAGATGAGCGGCAACACATCAAAATCAGGTTCAATGTTGGCAAAGTAGATTTTATCCTTTGTCAATTGAAATCGAACAAATGCTTCCATGCGATGTTTCTCCCGACCTACTTTTTTGGCCAATTGGGCGATAAAGAGTACCGTGCTGTCCGAATAATCTAAATACTTACCGCTTTTGGCGCGCATCAATTTTTGAATGTAGGTGTAGAGCATCATTTCGACGCCTTCGGCTTCGCTCAAAAAAGCAAAGTACACATTGGAAATGGCGTTATGGCTCTTGTTTCGAATTCCGTTCCATACACGCTTCGCTTTCTCCACGTTCGTAAAAACGGTTTCGGTTTCAGAGAATAATCCGTTTTGGGATTGATTGTTCTTTTGAATGTCGGTCACATTGATTTTCTCATCAAAGGCCACGAAGATGGAGGTAAGAAATCCATTAAAACTTCCATCATAAACTAAGGTTGTTGAAGCATTCATAATGTTTGCTTTTTAGTTTCATTATTGTCATTTCGAAGGAGTTTACGACTGAGAAATCTAGATTTCTCCCCTTCGGTCGAAATGACTTGCAAGTCAATTGCCTGTTGCTAATTGAACAATGACAACTGTGTACTGTACTGATTCCGGAATTTTCCAGAGGAAGACTGCAGAATCATTCTTTTTATCTTATCCGCGTCCATGTCACGACGCTCCCATAGTCGGGAATCGCAGACCATAAAATATTGGGCACGGTTGAGGGCCACTCCGATTTTTTTAAGGTGGTCCCAGTTCAATTTTCTAAATTTTCTTGCTTTCATAATTTTATGCACCGATTGCATGCCTATTCCTGGAATTCGAGCCAACAATTGTTTGTCAGCTGTATTCACATTTACGGGAAAGTGATGAAGGTTCCGCAGCGCCCAAGAAAGCTTTGGGTCCACATCCATGTCCAAGTTAGGATGTTGGTTGTTCAGAAGTTCTCCAACAGAAAAGTCATAAAAACGTAATAGCCAATCGGTTTGGTACAATCTGTTTTCACGCAACATAGGCACTTGAGAACCTATGGCTGGCAAGCGCGAATCATGTGTTACCGGCACGTACCCGGAATAATAAACCCGTTTCATGTTGAAAGTCTTGTAATAATAGGTCGCCGAATACATAATATCTTTGTCCGACTCGCCAGAAGCTCCTACGATCATTTGGGTACTTTGGCCTGCAGGGGCGTATTTGGGTGTACTTTTTATGATTTTTCGTTCTGCGCTATACCGTACAATTTCATTTTTCACCTTTTGCATGGGTTTGATGAAGTCTTCATGTTTTTTGTCGGGAGCCAACAATTTTAATCCTGAAACGGTCGGCACCTCTATATTGACAGAAAGGCGGTCGGCATAAAGGCCGGCCTCGTACATTAACTCATCGCTGGCACCGGGGATGGATTTTAAATGGATATACCCATTAAAATTTTCCTCTTCACGAAGTTTTTTGGCTACGGACACTAGACGTTCCATGGTATGGTCCGGACTTTTGAAAATTCCAGAACTCAGAAAAAGCCCCTCGATATAATTTCTACGATAAAAATTTATGGTGAGGTCCACCACTTCCTGCACCTTGAAAGCAGCCCTTGGTACATCGTTGCTTTTTCGGGTCACACAATAAGCGCAATCAAAAATACAATGATTGGTCAACAGAATTTTCAACAGGGAAACACATCTACCATCTGCGGTATACGTATGGCAAATCCCCATTTTAGAAGCATTGCCCAAACCTTTGTTCTTGTTGGTGCGGTCACTGCCACTGCTTGCACAAGAAACATCGTATTTAGCGGCATCGGCCAATATGTTCAGTTTTTCTCGTATCCTATCAAAATCCATAACTTGGAAATATTCCAATCAAAAATATGGAAATATTCCAATAAATGGAAATAATCCATAAATATTTTTGGAAATATTCCAAAAACCTTATATTTGAGAATAGATTGTCTGAATGATTCTCTTAGACATGACATTATTGACTTGATGATGGAAAATGAAATAACCTTAAAAAGATTTACCGATTTACGAAGGGAACTTGGTTTTACTCAAACTGAATTTGCCGATTTACTCGGTGTTAAGAATACAACAGCGGATATAGAGCGGGGGAGGACCAAACTTTCGGGGAAAGTGGTGACCGAACTTTTAAAGCAATTTAAAATCAATCCTCTTTGGTTGTTTGGGGAAAGTGACCAGAAACATCTGGATACCTCCAAAACTAGCGTAATCCCAAAAGTCGTAACGGTTGATAATTCAGATAACGATAACATGGTGATGGTAAATGCCAAGGCCGCTGCGGGCTATCCGCAGAATATTTCCGATACGAGTTGGTACAGACAATTGCCTGCTTTTGACATGCCCATTCCAGAGTTCCGGAATGCAACGTATAGGGGGTTTCAAGTAGAAGGGGACAGTATGTTGCCGAATCTAAGACCTAATGACTGGGTCTTGGCCCGTGCCATCGAACATATCGATTATGTGAGCCCAAATAAAATGTATGTGGTGGTCCTTCAGGACTCTGTTATGGTAAAGAAGATTGAGCGAAAGCCAAACTCCAACAATATTACCTTGGTTTCTTTAAACGAAACCTACCCGCCATACGAAATAAAGCCCTTTCAAATACAGGAGATTTGGGAAGTGAGCAGTAAATTGACTTTCAATGTGGATGCCACAACTGAAACTGGACTTTTAAGGCAGTTACAGGAATCGATGGAGGAGCTGAAAAAGCAAATAGCAGGAAGTTAGTATAGGCTTTTAGAATCCCAGACCCTTTGATTTTGTTTGGATTCTTATAAGATAATTATGAGCAGTCATGTACAGGACTGAACCATCATTGCCCCATGCACAATTCGCTGTTCGCTGTCCGGTTTCAATTCGTCCCAATAACTTTCCTTTTGGAGTGATGACTAAAACTCCACTTGGTCCAGTGGAAAATATAGTTCCGTCCGCAGCTACTTTAAGACCGTCCAAGGAACCTACAAATCCTTCTTTCAATAACTGAGAGGCATCAAAAAAGATACGGCCTTCATCCAAAGTGCCGTTGTGTTTTATTTGGTAAACCATGATGTATGGCTCGTCGGAATCGGATTGGTTTACATAAAGTAATTTTTCATCTGGAGAAAGGGCCACCCCGTTGGGTCTTTTGAGGTTGCTGACCACCATTTCGACCTTGCCGTCGGAATCAATTTTATAGACTCCGAACGCATCAATTTCCCGGGAGTGTGAATCTTGTTGCTCGGGCAAACCGTAAGGTGGGTCGGTAAAGTAATAGGTGCCATTGGAGGTTTGAACAATATCGTTTGGACTGTTGAAGCGTTTGCCTTTCCAATTATCCGCAATGGTGACTTTGCCTCCATTTGCCAATGGCATTTTTGAAATCCTACGGTCGCCATGTTCGCAGAAAACCAGTTCTCCTTGCTTGTTTATGATCAAACCGTTACTTCCTGGTTCACGACTATAAGGAGAAATTCCTGTATATCCGGATGGTTTTAAAAATTCGGTAACACCTTCCGTTTCACTCCATTTAAAAATGGTGTTTTGGGGAACATCTGAAAAAAGAAGAAACGAGCCTTCCTTCACCCATACAGGACCTTCGGCCCAAATGAAACCCTCGGCAAGCACTTCAATTTTTGCATTTTTATCTATGTAATCATAAAATGCATCATCCAATGCGACCAATTTAGTTTTGTTTTGACCAAAACAACTTATTGTAACAAGAACAAACAGTAGGGCTAATTTTTTCATTTTTAATCATTTACGTAAATATAAGACATCGCTATCTTAAGATGTTTCTATTTTTGAAATAGATGTTCCTTAATCCCAATGGCCAGGGTGTCCGCTGCTTCTGGATGGAGTCTAAACCATAGTTCGGGCTCAAAAATCTCCAGTTCGGCCAAAGCCCATTTGCCTTGATTGTCCTTAAAAATATCGACCCTTGCATACATGGGGAGCTCGGGAGCGGCAAACACAACACTTTTGGCAAAAGCAATTTGATCTGCACTCGGGGAATAGGGGTGTACGGTACCGCCAAAATCGTCTTGCACCCTAAAATCACCTGTTTTGGCAATTTTTAAAACTGCGTGGGTGAACTCTCCGTTAAAAAGCATCATGGAGATTTCCCCTTCGGATACGATGTGGTGTTGAAATTCTTGAAGCATCATGGCCTCCTCCTTAATCAGTTCCGAAAAGATGGATTCGTGCTCTGCAACAGTGCTATCGTCCAATTTATAGGTATGTCGGGCCGCACCGGAAACACATGGTTTCAAAATAAAGGTATCGGTTAAAAAAACTTCTTCCGATTTTGCATGTGCGATAGCGTCAGCGAGACTTTTATCGGAGCCTTGCTCAACAAACAGGGTATTTGGAACGTTCACCCCAATATTGGACAAATCTTGCAGGTAATGCTTGTCTATATTCCAATAAATCAATTTTTTAGAATTGATGAACTGGGTTTGATTAGAAGCTTTTTCCAGCCATAGTGAAAACTCTTCAAATCGGTCAAAGTAGTCCCAAGTCGTTCGGAACAACGCATATTTGGTCGTCGACCAATCAAAATTGGGGTCGTCCCAAGCTTTTCTGGTTACCTTTAAACCTTTATTATTCAATGCATCTACAACCAGTTGGTCTTCCAAAAGCACATTTTCAACATAAGGGGTGCTTTTTTTGGGGGACACATATCGATGGTCCGTTAAAACAACAACATCGTATTTCATTCAAATGGGGTTAATATCCGACTGCGGTATCATCTCCACGTTTGTCCGCTCCTCCTTCAAGTTTACCGTTGGGCAGTACTCGAATAGCATCTACTTTTCCGATGATGGGCGTACGTTCTTCGTTAATGATATACCCTTTGGATTTTAGTTGTTCTATCAACTCTTCCGAGAATCCTTGTGGTTCAAATATGACCATATCCGGCAACCATTGGTGATGAAAGCGGGGTGCATTGACAGCTTCTTGCATGCTCAAATTAAATTCATATACATTTAGGATAGTTTGTGCTACAGCGGTGATAATGGTCGACCCTCCGGGAGTGCCCACGACCATGTACAGTTCCCCATCTTTTTCCACAATCGTGGGGGTCATACTGCTCAACATACGTTTTTCGGGTTGAATGCTATTCGCTTTGGCCCCAATAAGACCAAACATATTGGGAACTCCCGGTTTAGCACTAAAATCGTCCATTTCATTGTTCAAAAAGATGCCCAACTCCTCACAGAACAATTTAGAACCATATCCACCATTTAATGTTGACGTTACCGAAACAGCGTTGCCTTCCCCATCAACAATGGAAAAATGGGTGGTCTGGTCGCTTTCAATTATTTCGATTTCGCCATGGCTTACTTCTGATGACAAGGTTGCTTTATCAAATGAGAAATTTTCCATTCTATCCTGGAGGTAATCATCGCTCAAAAGAACACTATAAGGTATATCCACAAAATCGGGGTCTCCCAAGTAAAAGTTTCTATCCGCATAGGCCCTTCGGGATGCTTCGGTAAACAACTGGATGGTTTTGACGGAGTTATGTCCGAAATCGGAAATGTCGTATGGCTCCATCATTTTAAAGATTTGATTGATGGTCACACCTCCGCTGCTAGGTGGGCTCATGGAAATAATTTTAACATCCTTATAACTGAAAACAATGGGATCTCGCCAAACCGCCTCGTATTTTGCCAAGTCTTCTTCGGTGATCAGACCACCTTTTTCTTGAACAAATGCGGCGAGTTTTTGGGCGATTTCACCTTTATAGAAGCCATCTCGCCCCTCATTCATTATTTTACCAAGGGTTTTGGCGTAGTTGGGATATTTTATGGTATCACCTGCTACAAAAGGTCCTGCAAATTTTGTACTATCGCCATTGGCCTCTATGAATCGTTCACGTGTTCTTTCCAGTCTATTCGCTTGGTTCTCCGTAACTACCACACCTTTGTTGGCAAGGGCAATAATCGGCTCAATAATTTCATTCAAGGGAAGTTTTCCAAATTTTTTATGGACTTCCAACACTCCTGCCACAGTACCAGGGACTCCAACTGCTGTTCCGCCAGAAGTGCTCAAACCGGGAATCACATTGCCCAATGAGTCCAAATACATGTCCTTATGGGCTGCCAGAGGGGCTTTTTCGCGATAATCGATTCCACCGACCTCACCATTGCTCTTGCGGTACACCATAAATCCACCACCACCAACGCTTCCAGCAAAAGGGTATGCAATAACCAAGGTTAGCTCTGTAGCTACCATGGCATCGAAGGCATTTCCTCCCTTTTTCATAATATCAACAGCGAGTTGCGATGCTTCTTTACGGGCAGAGACAACCATAGCCTTTTCGGCTACTAATCCGGTAGGTTCCGCTGGCTGTTGCTTACAATTGACAAAAAAGATTAGGAAGGGCAGAAGGAGTATCAGTCTTCGCATAGAGAAATAAATTTTTGGTTGGAAAAGGTAATTAATTCTTCAAAAAAGGAGGTGAACTCATTTTCGAATTCGGTATAATGTTCTTCAAGGTCCAAAATGGCAAAGTTCATTTTGGATTTGTTCTTTGTGCGTCGGTTCATGCCATGCAGAACATTGTTGATACCGGCTAAGTTGGCATAATTTAGCAGCCAATTGTCCGCCATCATATAGGGCATCATTCTTTTGGTGGCCATCGGGAGCACATCATAGTTGTCTTCCAATAGGTTATAGAAGTTTTCCACATACTCATCCAAGGGCACGTCTGAATAATCGCTCCAGTTCTTGGCCAAAAAATGGTCGTAATATATATCTACAATGACCCGACTGTAATGACTGTAATTTTTATGAAGACGTTTACTGCTCTTCCGAACCGTGGGATGCGAATCGGTAAAAGTATCGATTTCGCGGTGCAATAGTATGCCTTTTTGAATCCTTATGGGCAAATGACCAAACTTGTTTCCACGGATATGATCGGCAAAGAAATTACCCAAAGTAATCTCTTCATCATCAAAAGAAAGATAGATATGCGCTAAGAAGTTCATCGGGACAAATTCCTTTTCTGTCGAAATTTACAAATTCAGAACATGGAATCGGATATGCCCGATTATATTTGCAAAAACTTTTTTAACAATTATGACACTAATCAAATCAATTTCTGGAATACGAGGCACTATTGGAGGCCAAACTAATGACAATTTAACACCTGTTGATGCGGTTAAATTTGCAGCGGCCTACGGTACTTGGTTAAAATCGTATTCGGAAACCGATGATTTGAAAGTTGTCATTGGACGTGATGCCCGATTATCCGGAGAGATGATTCAGAACTTGGTGGTCTCCACTTTGGTCGGTCTTGGCATTGATGTGATTGATCTAGGATTGTCCACTACACCTACCGTAGAAATTGCAGTTCCTTTGGAAAAAGCGGATGGTGGTATCATTTTAACCGCCAGTCATAACCCAAAACAATGGAACGCCCTTAAGCTTCTGAATGAAAAAGGTGAGTTTTTGGATGCCGTACAGGGTGCCAAAATTTTAAAACTGGCCGAGGAAGAGGATTTTGAGTTTGCCGAAGTCGATCACCTTGGGGAAATCATTAAGAATGATTCCTATATCGATATTCATATTGATGAAGTCCTAGAGCTTTCCGTTGTGGATGCGGATACCATCAAGAAGGCAGGTTTCAAAGTGGTTGTGGACGGTGTAAATTCCACAGGAGGCATTGCCATACCCAAATTGCTCGAAGAATTGGGAGTGGAAGTAGTAAAGTTATATTGTGACCCAACCGGTCATTTTCCGCACAATCCTGAACCTTTAAAGGAGCATTTGGGAGACATCTGTAAAAAAGTGGTTGAAGAAAAGGCTGATTTTGGAATTGTGGTCGACCCAGATGTGGACCGTTTGGCATTCATCAGCAACGATGGACAAATGTTCGGGGAGGAATATACATTGGTGGCCTGTGCCGATTATGTCTTGTCCAAAACCCAAGGGAACACGGTTTCCAACCTATCATCTTCCAGAGCTTTGCGTGACGTTACCGAAAAACATGGAGGTACTTACGAAGCTGCTGCGGTTGGAGAGGTAAATGTTGTGACCAAAATGAAAGCCAACAATGCCATTATAGGTGGAGAGGGCAATGGCGGAATCATATATCCAGAAAGTCATTACGGGCGCGATGCATTGGTAGGAACTGCATTATTCTTGATGTTAATGGCGGAAAAAGGCGGGACGGTTGCCGAATTGCGTGCTAGCTACCCAAGTTATTTTATGAGCAAAAAGAAAATCGAACTCACCCCTGATTTGGATGTAGATGCTCTTTTGGAAGCCATGCACCACAAATACAAAGATGAGGAAGTGTCCACAATTGATGGAGTAAAAATTGATTTCCCTGAAAACTGGGTACACCTGAGGAAATCGAACACAGAACCCATTATCCGAATTTATACCGAGGCAAAATCACAGGATGAAGCTGATGGTCTGGCGGACCGAATTATTGGTGAAATTAAAGAAGTGGCAGGATTGGAATAAATCTATTTTTTCAGCTCATAGATGATTTTTGAACTATCAAATTCATCGTCAGAAATATCGGTGCGGCTATCGGAATCCAGCCAAATTTTCCAAGTTCCATTTTCCTTACGAAGTCCAACGTTAAAAAAACCATATCCCGTGTATTGAGGTTGGGCAATTGTTGAATTATATCGTACTAAACGGTAATAACCGGTTTGGTAGGCAACATCTTCATTGAAATTGAGGGCGGTGGTACGAATTGCAAAAGCTATACTCAAATGATTTCCTTGATTTTTTACGCCATCTAAAAACCCGCCAAATTCATTCAGGTACTGACCCCCGGATGCAACATTGTTTTGGGAAATGGTAACCCGAACAATATCCGGAGTATGGATGGATTTGATTTTCTTGGAATTCAGCTGATCGTAAGCCTCCATAAAAGGGACCCAAACGTCGTTTTTAATGGCTTCCATGATTTCTTGTGGTATTTGTTTGGGAGATGTTTGCCCAAAGCACAGACCAATTCCAAGACAAAAAAAGATAACAATTGATTTTTTCATGCTGAACTACCTTTTCCTGTTAAGATATTACTTTTTCAGGGATTTAGGTGCTTTGTCCTTGTGTTTCCAACGTTTATGTGTCCAGAAATAATATTCTGGAGCTTCCCTGATGGATTTTTCTGTTTCTCTTAAAAAGGCATCTGTGATTTGGTAATCGGGAACAGTCGTAGGTTCCCCGAAAAGCACCTTAAAGGTGCCTTGGTAATATCCCCTTTTTAGTTTTTTAACCTTAAGGTAGACGGGTACAAAGTTGTTCGCTTTGCAGATTTCTTCGCCTCCCACATGGGCAGGAACTTTAATGCCCATAAATTTAGTCCAATATTTAGCCTTGCTCACCATGGGCGATTGATCACTGATGATACCGACCATGGTCAATTTTTCGCTGTCTTTGGCTGCTTTTAAGATTTTTCGGGACTCCCTTGTGGAAATCAGTTCAGTGTTAAATTTGCCCCTTATATTTCGCACCAATTTATCAAAGTACTTGTTCTGTATTTTCTGATAGATCCCGTAACCTTTCGATTTGATCTGAAGGTTCAAAGACAATACCCATTCCCAACTGGCATAATGGGGAAGCATTAGCATGGTGTTTATTCCTTTGTCTTCGAGACCATTTAATACCTCAATATTGGTAACTGTAAACCGTTTTTGGATTTCCTTTTTACTTATGCCCATGGTCTTGATCATTTCCAAAAACATATCGCACATGTGCTTGTAAAACTTTTTCTCTATCAGTAAACGTTCCTTTTCCGGTTTATCGGGGAAAACCAACGCTAAATTATTGCGGACCACTTTTTTACGGTAACCGATTACATGATAGAGCAGTGCGTAAACACCATCAGAAATAAAATATATGATTTTAAAGGGAAGTCTGGAAATCAACCAGAGCAAAGGATAAACAAGGATATAAACTACCAGCTGCATAGACTATTCTTGTGTACAAATATAGCTATATTTGAACCCAAACCTTTATTTACATGCTCAATTTACATATCGCTACCATTGCTATTATGGCCGCCAATGTTTTGGTTTCCCTTCGCGGATTCAACAGTCAGGCATTTTTTGATAGATACAAATTCAGTATCAGCGCCATTCAGGCAGGGCAAAAGGAACGAATGCTGACCTCCGGGTTTTTGCACGTTGATATTTCGCATTTGTTCTTGAACATGTTTACGCTGTATTTTTTTGCCCCAGTTGTTATAGGTTGGTTCGGTCCCATAAAATTCTTGATCATCTATTTGGTTAGTTTGATCGCGGGAAGTCTTTTGGCATTGGTTTTTCATAAAAATGAGCCATACTACAGTGCTGTGGGAGCGAGTGGAGCGGTCATGGGAGTTCTCTATGCCGCGATATTATTGAATCCGGATATGCAATTGGGCATTATGTTTATACCGATTCCGCTACCTGCATATGTTTTGGGTATAGCCTATCTATTATACTCTATCTGGGGGATGAAGAGTAGAATGGGCAATATAGGTCATACGGCCCACTTTGGTGGTGCCATAGGTGGGTATGCGACTACCTTATTGTTTATGCCAGGGCTGTTTGTAACGGACACTTTGATTGTGATTTTGCTCGCCATTCCTATCATCATTTTGTTTGTGCTGGATAAGATGGGCAAGATTTAGTGTATTAAAAAAGGCCTTGAAACATCAAGACCTTCTTTTTATCAAAATATATTTTACTGTTTAGCTCTTTCCAAGTATTTCGGCAACTTTTTCTTCCAAGGCTGGTCCCCTAAGGTCCCTTGCTACAATAACCCCATTTTCATCCAATAGGAATGCGGCAGGTATAGCATTTATATTGTAAAGTCGAGCAATCGGGTCTTGGAACCGTTGTAGATTGGAAATATGGTTCCACTCCAACCCATCTGAAGCAATGGCATTTTTCCAAAGGTCTTCTTTGTTGTCCAAAGAAACGCCCAATACATCAAAACCTTTATCGTGGTATTTTTTGTAAACCGATACAATGTTCGGATTTTCAGCACGACAAGGTCTGCACCAACCGGCCCAAAAATCCACCAACGTAAGTTTAGCCTTACTGGTCACATCACTGAGCGCCAAAACATCGCCAGATGGGGTAGGGGCCGAGAAATCTGGGGCAACTGCACCGATTTCGGTCGACTTTAAATTTTCAAGCTGTTCCGCAATTTTCTTTGCGGGTTCTGTTTGCTTCATTTCAGGGGTAAGACCCTCAAACATTGATTTGATTTCATCAACAGGCACTGCTTTTGTGGCCAAAAGATTGCCAATAACCAATACGGAAACAAAAGCATTTGGATTATTTTTCGCAAAATCGATATTAAAGTTTTTCGCATCTTCTTGAAACTCGATAAACTCCTCACGAAGTGCGGTGACCGTGGCCGTATCTTGTTGTTGGGCTGCTACTCGCATATCATTTTGCATAGACCTTGCTCTTTCGGACAGTTTGCGGGATTCATCCAAAAAGTCCATGAACAATTCATTTTGTTCCGTACCCTTTAGTTTAGCATATTCAATGCTATCTTTCGGAAACTCTACTTCTATGGTGCCGTTTTCCAGAATTACCGGTACGTTTCCTCGAACTTTATCCACAAATAGGTAGTGCATTTTAGGACCGGACTGATTTCCGCTGAAACTAAACAGCCCATTCTCTACCGTAGTAGTGTCAATATCAATCAATTGATTGATGGAATCTGTGGTCTTCAAAAATATTTTTGTTCCATTTTCGGGCTCTCCGGTAATGGTTCCACTCAATGTGTATCCTTTAGGGTCTGAATTACATGATGATAAAAACAAAACTCCCAAGGTTATTGCTAAAAGTCTTTTCATTTCAGAATGTTTAAGTTGCTAAGGTATTCAATGTTTATGGCATAAAAAAACCCTTGACTTTTATTGGCCAAGGGTTTTTACATATATGTGCTCTACTAGAATTGGTATCTAATACCTAGCGCAATGTCAAAATCAAAATCATTATCGAAGCCATCATAGCCTACAAGGCCGACTTCCGGTCTAAAGTCCAATGATAACAGTAAAGGGATATTGAAATTGTATTCAATACCAATATCACCGGCCCCGAAAATGAATAGTCCTTCATCGTCATCAAAAATGGGATCTTCAAAGTCAACGCTTCCCAATCCACCACCGGCACCAACGTACCAGTTAAAATTGCCGTCTAAAGGAAATACCCATTGGTAAAGTCCGGCAAGTTTAAAAGCATCAAAGTGTCGGCTATCCCTCCAGCCTAGGTCAACTTCCAACCTGTTATTGGCTCCAAGGGCATTTTGGTACGAAATTTCGGCCCCAAAGCCATCGCTGTCTCCCAATCGTAGCCCCAAGGCATGTTCGGAAATACTTTGAGCGCTTACGCTAGCTGTTGCAAATAACATAACAGCGGCAAATAATGTGGTAATCTTCATGAGTTTCTCTTTTAAGTTAAAAATTAGAGATAGTTTTGTGTTAGATTTACGTTTGAAAAACCGTTTTAGTTCCCAAAAAGTATTCCAAATTGAATAAAAATTTGTTAAAAGGTCTTTCTGAACATCTGAAAGGTGAGTTGTTGTTCGATGATTTGAGTAAGGCAATCTACGCTACGGATGCTTCGGTATATCGTAAGTTGCCAATAGCCGTTGCATATCCAAAAAACACTGATGACCTTAAAACTTTGCTTGCTTTTGCAACCAAAAATAAGGTAGGTCTTATACCTCGTACTGCGGGAACTTCTTTGGCTGGACAATGTGTCGGTGAAGGTATCGTTGTGGATGTCAGTCGCCATTTTACCAAAATTGTCAGTTTGGATAAGGATAAAAGACAGGTTACCGTTCAACCTGGGGTGGTCAGAGATGAGCTCAATCAGTATTTAAAACCATTTGGTCTCTTTTTTGGGCCAAATACCTCTACCTCCAATAGATGTATGATAGGGGGAATGGTCGGGAACAATTCATCGGGAACCACATCCATACAATATGGTGTCACCCGGGATAAAGTATTGTCCATGCAATGTGTGCTGTCCGATGGCAGTGATGCATTCTTCTCCGATATTTCCAAAGAGGAGTTTGAAAAGAAAAAAGAAGGTAGCTCTTTGGAAGCTACCATTTATAGGAAACTGTACGAAGAGCTTTCGGACCCGAAAACACAGAATAAGATACGGGAAGAATTTCCTAAGCCAAGTATTCATAGAAGAAACACGGGCTATGCGGTAGATGAATTGCTGCACAACTCCATTTTTGGAGAAAATGACGCGGATTTTAACCTGTGCAAGCTGTTATCCGGTAGTGAGGGCACATTGGCCTTTACCACGGAAATAACCCTACAGTTGGACGATTTACCGCCATCCTTCGCGGCAATGGTTGCCACCCACTACAAAACTTTGGAAGATTGCTTGACCGATGTTGCTCCCGTAATGCAGCATAGCCTGCATTTGTGCGAGATGATGGATAAGGTAATCTTGGATTGCACCAAAAATAACAGGGCCCAATTGGCCAATCGCTTTTTTGTTGAGGGAGATCCTGCAGGAATCTTGATGTTGGAGGTGAAAGCAAATTCCAAAGAAGACCTGGAAAGACAACTTGAATCACTTCTCAAAACTATTGAAGCATCAGGATTAAGCTATGCCAACCCCATTTTATATGGTGAAGACATCAACAAAGCTATTGAATTGAGAAAAGCCGGTCTTGGGCTTTTGGGCAACATGGTCGGCGATAAAAAAGCAGTGGCCTGTATCGAGGATACCGCCGTGGCCTTGGAAGATTTAAAAGACTTTATTGCGGAGTTCTCCCTAATAATGAAAGGGTACAACCAAAGTGCGGTGTATTATGCCCACGCAGGTGCAGGTGAGCTTCATTTAAGGCCCATATTGAATCTTAAGAAATCGGAAGATGTAGTGCTTTTCCGAAGCATTACCACCGATGTGGCCAAGTTGACAAAGAAGTACAATGGCAGTTTTAGCGGGGAGCATGGAGATGGTATTGTTCGTGCCGAGTTTATTCCGTTAATGATAGGAGAGGCGAATTATGAGCTGTTGAAAAGGGTCAAAGCTATTTTTGACCCCAATTTGATTCTTAATCCAGGGAAAATCGTGGATGCGTATCCCATGGACGAATCACTTCGCTATGAGATCGATAGAAAGGAGCCGGATGTGGCAACCGTTATGGATTTTTCGGACAGCGAAGGAATTTTAAAGGCCGCTGAAAAATGTAATGGTAGCGGGGACTGTAGAAAGAGCCATCACATGAACGGGGGTATGTGCCCGAGCTATCAAGCTACCAAAGATGAGAAAGACACAACACGTGCCCGAGCCAATGCGCTACGGGAATTTTTAACGAACTCAGGCAAAACCAATAGGTTCGACCACAAAGAGCTCAAATCTGCATTCGACCTGTGTTTGAGCTGTAAGGCCTGTGCCAGCGAATGCCCCAGTAACGTGGATGTCTCGGCTTTAAAAGCTGAATTCCTGTACAACTATCAAGAAGCTAACGGATATAGCTTACGAAGCAAATTGTTCGCTCACAACACCCAATTAAATGCCTTGGGTAGTAAGGTTTCGGGTATAACCAACTGGATGTACGAGTCCAAAGTTATGGGTGGTATGCTCAAAAAGGCTGTTGGCGTGGCTCCTGAAAGAAATTTGCCCAAAGTAGGTCGTTTCAATTTTGAAGAGCATCTTAAAGCCAACCGTGGCCAGCGAAAGGAAGTTTCCAAACGACCTGTTGTTTTATATATTGATGAATTCGTTAGGTATTTGGATATTCAGGTGGGTAAAGATGCCATTGAATTGTTATGCCGATTGGGCTATGATGTGGAATTGTTCTATGGGGAAAGCGGAAGGACCTATTTATCCAAAGGTTTTCTAAAACAGGCCAAAAAATTAGTGGACAAGAACATGGAGAACCTAAAGGATATTTTGAGTGCAGGAACCCCAATCATTGGATTGGAGCCATCGGCCATTTTATCTTTCAGGGATGAGTACCAGCGTCTTCACGATGATAAAGCACAGTTACAAAAATTGTCCTTACAATCATTTTTGATAGAGGAGTTTTTGGCTGGTGAAATCATTAAAGGCCATATCTTTGCCAGTAGTTTTACCGATGAGAAAAAGACCATCAAAATACACGGGCATTGTCATCAAAAGGCATTGAGCAATCAAAAAGTAACTTTTGACATCTTAAATCTGCCCAAGAACTATACGGTGACCATTATACCGTCCGGTTGTTGTGGTATGGCGGGTTCGTTCGGGTATGAGAAGGAACATTATGAAGTCAGTATGCAGGTAGGTGGGCTAAAACTGTTCCCTGCAGTGAAGAAGAGTTCAGAGGATACGTTAATTGCGGCAAACGGAACCAGTTGTAGGCATCAAATAAAAGATGGGACGAAAAGGGAGGCGCAACACCCGGTTTCAATCTTGAGACAGGCCCTTATCGTCTAAGAAGTCGTTCTCGATATTCTCTTCTTCGGTTTCGCTTAAGTGTTCTTCAGTTACATCATACATGTTCACTTCCTTGTCGGTAATGGAAGCGATTAAGTCGTTCATATCCATTTCCTTTAGATCCTCGTCCATAAAAAACGGGGAAAGCCTATCATGGTTATAATGGTAAATCTTCCATCGTTTGAAAGAGTATTCAAGAGCGGTTAAATTTTCCACCCAATCCCCGGAATTCAGATAGGTGCAGCTACCGTATTTGTTCTCGTATACCTCTTTTTTGGGTTGATGGATATGGCCACATACCACATAATCATACTCATTTTCTATGGCAAGATCAGCAGCGGTTTTTTCAAAGTTGTTGATGTATTTGACGGCTCCCTTGACGCTATTTTTGATTTTTTTGGACAGGGAATATTTCTCGCGGCCCATTTTGGCCAAGCACCAATTGAGGAAGCTGTTGATCAAAATAAGAAGGTCGTAGCCATAGCCGCCGAGCTTGGCCAGCCATTTTGCATTTTGAATGGAAACGTCGAACACATCACCATGGAAAATCCACGCTTTTTTACCGTCCAAATTAAGTACCAGTTTATCCATTACCTTAAAATTTCCCATTGAAGTATTACTGAACTTACGGAGCATTTCATCGTGATTACCAGTGATATAGTAAACCTCTACGCCTTTTGAGGCCATACCTATAATCTTTCTCAGAACCTTAAGATGGGAAGGCGGGAAATAACGTTTGCTAAACTGCCAAATATCAATAATATCACCATTTAAAATCAACTTTTTAGGTTGAATACTATTGAGGTATGTGATGAGTTCTTCTGCGTGGCAACCGTAGGTTCCCAGATGTACATCCGAGATTACGGCCAATTCTATCTTCCTTTTTTTCAATGGTATAGGATTTATTACAAAATAAAACGGTAGGAATAAAATAGAAATCAAATCCAAATCATTAATTCATGAGCATATTGTTAAAATAATATCACGTTAAGATGAATTATGTTACAATAACATTAAGTCAAACCCCTGTTTTTGAATTAGCTTTGTAACATCTACCTTTGATGGCGATATAATTTTTATACCGAATGGCTGGAAATTCTTTTGGACAACTTTTTAAGCTCACCACTTTTGGTGAATCTCACGGAAAAGCATTGGGAGGCATCATTGATGGGTGTCCTGCAGGAATTACATTGGACTTGGATAAGGTTCAAGAAGAATTGAATCGTAGAAAACCGGGACAATCCGCCATTGTAACCCAAAGAAAGGAACCTGATACGGTTGAAATTTATTCCGGAGTATTTGAGGGGAAAACCACCGGAACGCCCATAGGATTTGCGATTCACAATACCAACCAGAAGTCCAAGGATTATTCGCACATCAAAGATTCCTACCGACCATCTCATGCGGATTACGTGTACGATAAAAAATATGGTTTCCGTGATTATAGAGGTGGTGGTAGAAGCTCGGCCCGTGAAACCGCCAGTAGGGTAGTGGCCGGTGCCATTGCCAAACAGTTTTTAAGTGAAATCAAGATAAATGCATTTGTCTCTCAGGTTGGAGAATTGAAATTGGACAAACCCTACCAAGACTTGGATTTTTCCAAGATTGAGTCCAATGCCGTTCGTTGTCCAGACGCAGAAATGGCGCAAAGAATGGAAGACTATATCAAATCCATTAAAAAAGAAGGCGATACCATTGGTGGCGTTATCACTTGCGTTATTCAAAATGTACCAATTGGTCTTGGAGAACCTGTTTTTGACAAATTGCATGCGCGCTTGGGAGAGGCCATGTTATCTATAAACGCCGTAAAAGGCTTTGAATACGGAAGTGGCTTTGCCGGAGTAACCATGAAGGGCAGTGAGCACAACGATGCATTCAATACGGACGGGACCACCAAAACCAATAGAAGTGGCGGTGTGCAAGGAGGTATTAGCAACGGTATGGACATTTATTTCAGTGTTGCATTTAAACCTGTGGCTACCGTGTTGCAGTCCTATGAGACCATCAACAAGGAAGGTGAAAAAGTGACCACACAAGGTAAGGGAAGGCATGACCCTTGTGTAGTACCAAGAGCGGTTCCCATCGTGGAGGCCATGGCTGCATTGGTTTTGGCCGACTATTCACTTTTGGCTAGGACCAACAAAATCTAGGTAGAGGTTAGGACGTTTCCATTCAATAAAGTATCTTTCCGTCCCTAACTTAACTCTTTATGAAGAAACTGGAATTACACTGGCAGATCCTAATCGGAATGGCCGCAGGTGTTTTGTTCGCGTTATTGATGGTTCAATTTGAATGGGGACCTAAAATTGTCTCCGATTGGATCAAGCCTTTTGGAAATATTTTCATCAACTCCCTAAAATTGATTGCTGTGCCCTTGATTTTGGCTTCGCTTATCAAAGGGGTTTCAGATTTAAAAGATATATCGAAGCTATCCCAAATGGGTGGTAGGACCATTGGTATTTATATCGTGACCACTATTATTGCTGTAACCATAGGTTTATTGGTGGTGAATACGGTTAAGCCGGGAAGCTCCATAAGCGAAGATACCCGAAACGAACTGGTGGAAAACTACAAAGGAGACGCCGATAACATTAAAACTGCCGCGGATAAACAGAAGGAAGCTGGTCCCTTACAGGCTTTGGAAGACTTGGTGCCGAGCAATATTTTTAAGGCGGCGAGTGATAACGGCAACATGCTTCAGGTCATTTTCTTCGCTATTTTCTTTGGAATAGGTTTGATTTTGATTCCCGAAAAAACCGCAAAACCTGTCAAAAAATTCTTCGATGGCTTTAACGAGGTCATCCTCAAATTGATAGATATCATCATGTTGGCCGCACCATATGGTGTATTCGCCCTGTTGGCTGCGCTTGTAGTGGAATCGCCAAGTTTGGACTTGTTCAAGGCGTTGGCTTGGTATTCGTTCTGTGTGCTGCTTGGTTTGGCGTTAATGCTATGTGTTTACCTCTTGATTGCTTGGGTTTTTGCAAAAAGAAGCCCGGCCTTTTTTATGAAAGGGATGTCTCCTGCACAGTTATTGGCATTTTCTACAAGTTCCAGTGCGGCGACCTTGCCCGTGACCATGGAAAGGGTCGAGGAGCATCTGGGGGTAGAAGAGGAAGTTACCAGTTTTGTGTTGCCTATTGGAGCCACCATTAATATGGACGGCACCAGTTTGTACCAAGCTGTGGCCGCCGTATTTATTGCGCAGGCATTTGGTATGGACCTTAGTCTGTCCGCGCAACTTGGCATCATTGTAACGGCTACCTTAGCCTCCATTGGCAGTGCTGCGGTTCCCGGAGCTGGAATGGTAATGTTGGTTATCGTATTGGCACAAGCGGGAATTCCAGAAGCGGGATTGGCCCTAATATTTGCAGTGGACCGACCGCTGGATATGTGCCGTACCGTGGTAAATGTTTCTGGGGATGCGACCGTATCCATGGTGGTGGCAAAATCAGTAGGTAAATTGGGCGAGCCGAAAGTGAAGAATTGGGACGACAACTATCAAAAGGATAGCGACAACTAATCCAAAAATTTGGCCTTTAATTCGGGCGTGGGAATCATACAGGCATCCTGTTTTCCGAACCATTTGTACCGATTTTTAGCAACAAAATCATAAATGTGGTTGCGAATAGATGTGGGAATCCAAGTGAAAATTGCGGACAGTTTCCATAAGCCTCCTAAATCCTGAGCTATCTCCAAAGCAGCGTCGGATTTGGTATAGTAGGCCACACCTGGCTCTATTAAGATAATGGAATCCACCTTGCTGATATCGATATGGCGTTGGTTTACCAATTCCTGACCGATTTCACTTTGCAATGCGGCATAGCGGAACACATCCTTTTTATCCCGTTTGATCACAAACTGGACAGAGTTGTTGCACAAGTTGCAAACGCCATCGAACAGGATTATTTTTTTATTCTCCATAATGCAGTCATTCCCCAAGATGTGGAATACTAATTTCCTTTCCTCAAAGATACACAGCTTTGCTATCAAACGCTCACGGGCTGACACTAATTGCACGAATATGCACGAATGAAGGAAAATGTCATTTTGAACCGAGCTCTGCGAGTGTGAGAAATCTGGATTTTTCCATCGGAACTTTATTCCGTTATTTCAATCCAATTGCCCTCTGGGTCGGCAATAACACTTTCGTAATAGCCATCTCCGGTGGTTCTGGGTTCTCCGATTACGGTATATCCGTTGTTACGGATGGTTTCGGTAAGGGCATCCACTTTTTGTTTTGAACCCACGGATATGGCAAAATGGGCAAGGCCAAGTTGGGCATCCCCGTTATCCATGAATTCTGAAATATCGGGTCTGTGCATTAATTCGATGAGTGCCCCTTTTTTAAAGGAGAGAAAATAGGAACTGATTTTTTTCTTTGGATTGTAATATTTTTCGTTGGATTCCAGTTCGAAAAAACGCTGGTAAAACTCTTTCATTTTTTCTAGATCCGAAGTCCAAATGGCGATATGCTCAATTTTCATTTTAAGTTTTTTCTTAAGATTTTGATGTCTCTTTAGGCCAATTCCAAGCATACCAAACAATTATGGCAGTTATAATACTTTCCAAAAAAGCCAAGAACGCATAAAATAGGTACCATTCATGGGTGGAGTAAATTCCTATAACCACCATCATTATGGTAAATAAGGAACCAAATAGGATATTCAGAACTCGGTTTGTTTTAGATTTGAGAATAACCGATGTAGCAACCATCAGGGAAGAAATTGCCAAAATTATGGATGCAATTAGTAATTTGATGGGACTGTCCAGATTATTTTGTCCAGTGATTAAGCTATTGACTTTATCTGGTGTGTATAGCTCAAAGTAGTCTCCGTATAAATAACATAAGGTAACAGAGGCCCACAAAGCAGCTAGTTTTATTTTGATATTAATTTTTGGGTTTTCCAACATCGTCTTCGATTTTTAAGTATAGTTATTCAGGTCTCTACTCCTAAAGACGTGAATTGTGTTAAAAAGGTTGCCTGAATCTTATATTTAGTGGGATGCTTGGCTTTTTGCCAACGGTCTCGGCTACGAGTGGCTGTTTTTTAAAAAGTAGGGGATTTAGTTCAAGGCAATAGGGAACAATGAATTATAGCCAGCTTAAGTTTGATTCCGATTAAATTATAGTCATAAATCAGAAAGAACAAAAGAGAGGAACAAGGTCAATATAGCCATGGGAAGTTTCGATTCCGTCAACATTGATGACCCC
>NZ_QBTW01000002.1:0-727 GCF_003057865.1 Muricauda brasiliensis
GACAATACCACGAACGAACTGACCTTTACCCTGGAGGACGGGGGTACCGAGATTGTCGACTTCAGCACGGTACTGGCGGCGGCCGGAACAGATGATCAGGCCCTGAGCCTTAGCGGCAACACCCTGACCTTGGAGAACGGCGGAACAGTTGACCTTGGGGCCTATTTGGACAATACGGATGATCAAAACGCAGCAGAGGTAATCTATGATAATACCACTTCTGGTCTTAGTTCTGTTAATACCCAAGCTGCCATTGATGAGCTCAAAGCTGATGTAGATGCCTTTGCAGCAACCTCAGGGCAAACCAACACCGCATCAAATGTGGGTGCAGGTGGAGTTGGCGTATTTGCAAGAAAGACAGGTGCTGATTTGGAATTCAAGAATATCAATGCAGGTTCTAACAAAGTCATTATCAATAATGACGGAGCTAATGATGAGATTGATATTGATATTAACGAAGCAAACTTGACGATTACAGAGAGTCAAATTTCTGACCTTAGCCACACCGTTGATACGGATGAGCAAACACTAACCTTATCAGGGAACATACTTTCTATTGATAACGGGAATAGTGTAGACCTTACAACTTATTTGGATAATACGGACGACCAAACGATCACCGCATTCAGTCTTGACAATACCACGAACGAACTGACCTTGACCCTGGAAGATGGGGGCACGGAGACTGTCGACTTCAGCACGGTGTTGGCAGCGGCCGGAACCGATG
>NZ_QBTW01000020.1:0-23090 GCF_003057865.1 Muricauda brasiliensis
AGGAGTTAGGAGTTAGGAGTTGGGAGTTGGGAAGATTCGTCATTTCAAGCTGTCACCCTGAGCGCAGTCGAAGGGGACAGTTGAGATGTGACAGAGTTTTTTACTTTGAGTATTTACACTTTTGCAATATTCCGGATCATGTTGCCAAAGATGAAAAGGTGGAACGGCAGCACGGAGTACCAATACAATCGCCCCAATAGCCCTTTGGGCCGAAAGGTAGCAGTTTGATAGAGCACACCGTCCTCAATTTTAAACTCCAGCCAAGCTTCGCCTGGGGTTTTCATCTCGGCAAAGAGCAACAGTCGCTTGCTTTTTTTGTCGGCCAAGAGGACTCGCCAAAAGTCTAGCGCATCACCAGGAAAAATTTTATCGGGATGGGTTCGTCCGCGTCGCAGTCCCGGTCCCCCAACTAGCTTGTCCAAAAAACCACGAATTTTCCAAAGCCAATTTCCATAATACCAGCCGTTTGCACCACCAATCCGCCAGATATTCCTAAGGACTTCTTTCTCATTTTGTATGGGAATGGATTTTTTATCCTGCAGCACGCCATATTTGGGTACTTGGATATAATCCTCTAAATCCTTTTTTATTCTGCCACTTGCAATACTGTCCTTCCAACTACTGATAACGAGGTTTTGTTCAATTTTTTTGAAGGCCAAGTCGATGGCTTCTTCGTAACTGTGGGTTTCTATGCCCAGCATTTTTTGTAAACGATTATCCTCGGCAATGACTTCCATTTTCATGCTGTCCACGAGATTCATAGCCAATTTATAGGAGGTCGAGGTCACAAAATAAAGCCAGTAGGAAGACAATTTTGGAGTCATCACGGGAACGGTGAAAATCCAGTTTTTAAACCCACGAACCTTGGCGTAGCCGTGCAACATATCTTTATAAGTAAGAATATCTGGACCGCCAATATCAAAGGATTGACCATACGTTTCTTTGTTGCCCAACACTTCGGTAAGGAACTGAATCACATCGCGAATGGCAATCGGCTGCGTTTTGGTAAGCACCCATTTAGGGGTAATCATGATGGGCAGTTTTTCGCAGAGGTCCCGTATAATTTCAAAAGAAGAGCTTCCAGAGCCTACAATAATCCCAGCACGGAGCACCGTAACATCAAACGGGCCTTTGTATAGAATTTCTTCTACATTTTTTCTGGAACTGAGGTGTTTGGAAAGTTCCTTGTCGTTCACAATACCGCTGAGGTAGATAACCTGTTGGCATTGGGTTTTCCCCAAAATCATATTAAAATTTTTGGCCGCTTGCGCCTCTTTTTCATCAAAATCGGTGACGGATGAGGTCATGGAATGTATCAAGTAGTAGGCGGCATCAATATCCTTGGGGACCTGTTGTTTTTCGGGGTCGTACAAAAAATCAATCTCGACAATATCAATTTTTGAGCGGATTTTAGCATCGACCGAAAGCCGTTTTTCATCCCGAACGGCACAAACTACGCTATGGCCCATATCCAAAAGTTTGGGCAATATGCGCATGCCGATATAGCCATTGGCCCCTGTCAGTAATATTTTCATATATCTTCTAGGTTAGTGGGTAGGTTGTCCGCACGATGGTCCAACAATTTACGGAAGAATCGCTGAATGGATTTGGTATCCGATTTTACTTTTATAAAGTAATGGTCCATATAAATGGAATAGATTCCGATATCACCCTTGTACACGTTCAATTTATAGTAGGGGATGATAAGCCCGTAGGTCTCCAAACGGGAACGGAACCGAACAATGATGCCATTCGGACGAATTTCCACATTACAGGTATTGGTGCTGTTATCCAAAATAAGCAGGTTGTAGATGTCGATACTGGCTTCGGTAATAAAAAGTTTTGGGGAGCCGATACCGCCCATGGCAAAACGCTCTTTTATGGGGATGGGCTTGCCTACGGCATCGTCAATTTTTTTGGTGATTGTTTTATCGTTGTAGGAGACGTTCAAAAGCATATCTAAAATTAGTCAAATTACGGCGGACCGTTTGACCGATGTGTGGGAAAAGCCCAAAAAATGCGTAGTTTTGCGCCCTGAAAAGCCTTTATAGATGAGTTTGCAGAACGATTTGACCCAAAAAGTAATCGAGGCGGTAAAACAACTGTACCAAGTTGACTTGCCCACGGTGGAATTTCAACCTACCCGAAAGGATTTTGAGGGTGATATTACCGTAGTGGTATTCCCTATGTTGCGCCTTGTGAAAGGGAATCCGGTGCAGATTGGGACCAAGATAGGCGAGTACCTGGTTGAGAATGTTGATGAAGTATTGAAGTGCAACGTGGTACAAGGCTTTTTGAACATTCTTATTGCTGATAGCTACTACCTTAATTTCTTCAACGCCATTTTTGAAGAAACCGATTTTGGTTATGTAAAAACCCAGTCGGATGATGCCGTGATGGTGGAATATTCATCTCCAAATACCAACAAACCGTTGCACTTGGGGCATATCCGAAATAATCTTTTGGGCTATTCCGTAGCGGAGATTTTGAAGGCTTCTGGCAAAAAGGTGTACAAAACCCAGATTATTAACGACCGAGGTATCCATATTTGCAAAAGTATGTTGGCCTGGCAGAAATTCGGCGAGGGTGAAACCCCAGAATCTTCCGGTTTAAAAGGGGACCACTTGGTTGGAAAATACTATGTGGCCTTTGATAAAGCCTACAAAGAACAGATAGCCGAATTGGTCGAATCAGGTACACCCAAAGAAAAGGCTGAAAAAGAGGCTCCGATTTTATTGGAGGCCCAAGAAATGCTCCGTAAATGGGAAGCTGGGGATGATGAAGTTGTGGCACTTTGGAAAAAAATGAACGGTTGGGTGTACGAAGGTTTCGATATCACCTACAAGAACTTGGGCGTTGATTTTGATACCCTGTACTACGAGAGCGATACCTATTTGCTGGGTCGGGATGTGGTTAAGGATGGATTGGAACGTGGGGTTTTCTTTAAAAAAGAAGATGGCAGTGTTTGGATTGACTTGACGGATGACGGATTGGATGAAAAAATCGTATTGCGTTCCGATGGCACTGCGGTGTATATGACCCAGGATATCGGTACGGCCATCCAACGGGTAACGGACCATCCAGACATTAACGGAATGGTCTACACGGTGGGTAATGAGCAGGATTATCACTTTAAAGTCTTGTTCCTTATCTTGAAAAAACTGGGCTATTCTTGGGCGGAGCAGTTGTTCCATTTGAGTTATGGCATGGTGGATTTGCCAAGCGGAAAAATGAAGAGTAGGGAAGGTACCGTAGTGGATGCGGACGACCTTATCAAAAATATGGAAGATACCGCCGAATCCATTTCCCAAGAATTGGGCAAATTGGAAGGCTATTCCGGTGAAGAGAAAAAGCAATTGTACCGAACCATAGGTTTGGGAGCGCTTAAATACTATATTTTAAAAGTGGACCCAAAGAAGCGTATCCTCTTCAATCCTGAAGAATCGGTGGATTTTCAGGGAAACACAGGACCATTTATTCAATATACGTACGCAAGGATTCAATCTATTTTGCGTAAGGCAGAGGGTGTTGGGTCGAGCGCAGTCGAGACCTCTCTGGACTTGCACGAAAAGGAGAAAGAGTTATTGAAACAAATTCAATTGTTCCCGGAAACGGTTCAGTTGGCAGCGGAAAACTTTAGTCCGGCATTGATTGCAAACTATACCTACGATTTGGTGAAGGAGTTTAACTCGTTCTATCAACAGGTCTCCATTTTAGGTGAAATTGACGAGCAGAAGAAAAACTTTAGGGTGCAGTTGTCCCAAAAAGTGGGCGAGGTGATTCAATCATCGTTCCGTTTGTTGGGTATTGATGTTCCTGATAGGATGTAGGAACCCTCTCAGTCTCCCTTTTAAAAGGGAGAAGCCTATGGGTTTTGTTTAAAATGTTCAGTAATTTCCGATAATACGGATTCCAGGTTTTCAAACACCATTTTATTCTCAAATCGTATCACGGTATAACCTAGTTCATTTATAACCTGAGTGCGCTTTGCGTCGTATTCTTGGGCTTGAGGTGTATTGTGTACGGCTCCGTCCAATTCTATCACTAATTTTTCTGAAGCACAATAGAAATCAACAATGTAGTTTTTGATGCTATGCTGACGGTTGAAACGTCTACCTCGTAGTTTTTTGGCTTTGAGGTAACGCCATAAAAAAGCTTCGGCGGGGGTTAGGTTCTTTCGTAACTTTTTTCTGTAGTTTTCTAATTCTTTGCGGTTATGGATTCTTTTTTTCATCAATCTCTATATAAAAAGCTCCCCTCTTGGAAAAAGAGGGGTGATTCAGGTTATTGAATCGGGGAGATTGATTCTATAAATCTACAAAATTTAAAAACTCACCCTAAAACTCATATTGGGGGTAATGCCCAGTGAAAAGTTTTCCACGGTCTCGATTTCATTATCTTGGTTGACCCGATAATATTTGTTGAGGCTGTTTCTTCTATTTGTGAAGTTTAAAATGGACAGCCCGGCGTTGGCCCGAATAGTTCTACCAATTTGAAAATTGTATATGGCCGAGGCATCCGCCCTAAAATAGTCAGGTAATCGGCTACTGTTCGGGGCCTGAAAGTTGATTCTGGGCGGGGAGAAGTTCTCATCCAGCCCTTCATCGCCTGGAACAGGTTCGGTAAACGGTTTGCCTGTTCTGTAATTAAGACCAATACTCAGCTTCAAATCCTTATAATTGTAGGTGCTGGCAAAGGTAATGGTGTGCCTTATGTCCAAATTGTTCGGGAATGTTTGTGGTACAATGGAGTCGAAGGTGTAATCATTCTTGTTGTAAGCATAGCTTAACCAAGTACTATAATTATCTCCTTTTTTATTGATGAGCAGTTCCAATCCCTTAACATTGTAGCTTCCTATTTCTCCCGAAAATTGATATTGATTTTGGAATCCTTGCGTGCTGGTGCTGATGCCGTCCACATTTTTATAGAAGCCCTCGACACCCACATAAAAATTGTTTTTTTCGTAATTGATGCCTACCGAGCCTTGCTTGCTCTTGGTCACGGGAAGCGTGTTATCGTTGGAAAGAATCCATCTGCGTTTTTCGATGCCCAAAAAATTTTGTTCCAAATCTATGATTTGGTTGGTGGTCTGGCTTTTGAATTCTCCCAAAACTTCGGCCCTAATATAATTGGCCAATTTAAAGTTCAGGTTGATTCTGGGTTCCACCAAAAGCTGTTGAAAGGTGTTTAGATTATCGATAAAATTGAATCGCGCTCCAATTTCCCCGATGAATTTATTCCCGGGAGAATTGTAATTGAGTTGTGAGTATGGTGCATGGGTTCGGATTACTCCTTTGAGTTCACTTTCAAAACTGGGCTGATTTATGATAGTGGCATTGACAATACCAGTTTCAATATATTGATACCCATTGTTCCAGTTAAAGGAATCATTCAGAATATAGTTGGTATTTAATTTTAAGGCGTTTTCAATCACCTGATTGTTTTGGAACAACTGCTGAACCTGATTATCATAAATATTTTGTGCATCCAAATTGTACTTGGAGTAATACATATTCAGGTGTGTGGAGAATCTATCGGTCCAACTGCTCTGGAGTTGCCCCCCAACGGAAATATTGTCTTGCTTCAATAGGCTGATGTTGGTTTCATCTGCCGTAACATTGGTCTCATCAAATTTCAAATTGTTTTTGATGTGTATGGCACTCAGTCTGATTTTGTGATATTCGTTTAGGTCGTACAGGATTTTTCCAGAAAAATCGTAGAAGAAAAAGTCTTCATCACGTATAAATTCATCATCAACGGTGCTGTTGTTTTGAAGTGTAATCTCACTATCCTGGAAAGCCCGATTGATGAACTGTTTGTATGTGGGTGTCCTCAAAAAATCGGTAGCGGAACGCCTTGCGGAAAACTGAATCCCAAGGTTATGGGTTATGGGAGCCTCGGCGTAGATATCACCACTTATTAAATTAAAACCACCTCCACCATTAAAGGTTTCTGGAATGTTGTTGCCAGTTTCCATCTGAATAACACTGCTAACCCCGTCACCAAAGTTGGCGGGTGTCCCATTTTTATAGATGGTCACTTTATCCGTTTGATAGGGGTTAAAGGCAGATATCAACCCAAAAAAATGCCCGGATTGATACATTTTTATGCCGTTCCAAAGAATAAGGTTTTGGTCGTTGGTACCACCACGAACGTTGATGTCCGATACGGTCTCGTCAATACTTTTTATCCCTGGTAAAGCCTGGACGGTTTGCAGAATGTCAGGTTCAATAAGTCCCGGGAGTATTCCAAACTCTGCGGTGTTCAATGTGATGCTGGCATCCTTTTCTTTTATAATTCCCGAGGTGAGGTATTTGTACACGAACACTTCATCCAATTGCTCGTAATAAGGTGCCAAAAGTATTTTGGGACATCCGCTTTGTTGCAAGAGGGATTCTACCTTTACATATTTGGTCACATAACCCAAGTACCGAATCTGCAGGGACGCGTTTCTAGGAATATTCTCCAGTGAAAAAGAGCCGTTATTGTCCGTTATTTTAGCGGTGCCTGTTCCCAAAACCTCTATTGTGGCGCCAATAACCGTGTTTTCGGCAAAATTATCCAAAACCACACCGCACACATTGATCTGATTTTTGGTGGAGAGGGTGTAATATCGGTCATTGAGTTTTTCTGTTTGAATGCTGAAGGTGTTCTTGATATATTGAAGAATTTCTTCTAGGGTATTTAGGTTTTCTGGAATTTTGATGGAAAGACCATCCAAATCCTCATCTAGATAGGAGAACTTGACATTAAAACGATTCTCTATATTTTTTATGTATGAAATAAGGGATTGTTGTTCTTCCTGTGCATTGATGTTGCCTACCAGAAAAAACAAAACACCGAGGACGAGGCCTATATGCTTATTGTTGTGTGTTCTCAGCATAAAAAAGTACGTTGTCTCCGTCTATTTTAAAACGTGTTTGGGAGGGGGCACTTATACTTTTTAACGCCATTTTTAGGTCTGTGTTGTTAAAAGACCCTGTAAATAAAAGATTTGTATCAATATTTTCAATGCTGACCTGGATGTTGAACTGTCTTTCCAGCTCGGCAAAAACATATTTTAAAGGAATACTTTCAAAACTACTTTCGTTGTTCATCCAAGAGGGAAAAGAACCATTAGGTGTTCCTGTACTCACAACTTTTCCATCGATTACGAGGAATGAATTTCCTGCGGGCAGTTTTAATTCTTTATTGTTATGGGTAACGCTTACCAATCCTTCGTAGCAGGTTACTTCAAAAAAGCCTTTTCTGTTTTCCACATTGAACTGTGTTCCCAATACGCTAACTGTTCCATGGTCGGTAGAAACGGTGAATTTTTTTCCTTTGGCTACTTTAAAGAAAGCTTCGCCTTGTAAATCAATGTTTCGATTTTTGTCCCAACCTTTCTCGCTGTATGAGATTTGGGAACCGGCATTCAAAAATATTTCGGAATCATCGGGAAGCACAACTTCGGAGCGTTCTGCAAATTCTGTGGTTACATTTTCGTCCAAAGTATTTATGTAGAAGTATGAACCAGCAAGTAGAACAGCAATGACTGCAGCCACCCTAAGGAATTTCTTGAACGGGTTCAGGGAAATTACCTTTGGCGCATTGTCGATGTACTCATCTTTTAGGCGTTGCAATGCTTGGTCGGCATCGAATTCGGGAGCTACCAACCTACTAGAAACATCCTTTAGCTTTTGGTACGAGGCATACGCTTCGGAGCCTTTAAATTCCCGAAGCTCATCCTCTGAAAGCTCTCCGCTCAGCCATTTTGCCAAATAATTTTCTTGCATGGGTTCTATGCTTTACGTTATACAAACAACTAGTTTTTAAAATACCCTACTTAAAATTCAAAATAAATTCTATAGCTAAATGCCATCAATATGTTCCCGTAAACTTTTGAGGGCCAAATGCATTCGTTTTTCAATGGCTTTTACGCTCACCTCCTCCATTTCTGCAATTTCTGCATATTTTTTACCATCGATTCGGTTCAGTAAAAATGTGGTCCGTTGATTTTCGGGTAGGGCATTAAGCGCATTGTCCAATTTTTCCTTGTATTCTTGTTCCTCCATTAAAAATTCTGGAGATTCGTTGGTTCTATCCTTTACAAGGCTGTCGGCATGTTTCAACCTTACCTTTTCAGCCTTTATCACATTTAAATAAAGGTTGTTGGCTACTGTGTAAACATAGGATTTTGCTTTCTCCGGACTCACTTTTGCACAGTTCTGCCATAATTTTACAAATGCTTCTTGTACGGCATCGTTGGCTTTTTCCTCATTGCCGAACTTATAGAATATATAGTTAAAGACCGTTTTGGAGTGGGCCTTGAAAACTTTACTGAAAATTTGCTCTTCACAAACGTTGCTCATTGAAGATGGTTTGATTAGGGAATCAAATATATTTGAAAAATATTAAGGAAAAGTAGGGTTTTTTTTTTGAGAATTGTTTAGTGGTAAAGAATAACCCCAAAAAATCAATAGTTATGAAGAAGCTGATTGACAATGTGATGCGTGTTGTGCTCATGGTGTCTGTTATTGGGTTGTATTCCTGTCAAGAAGAATATGAAGATGTCGGGGGCAGTGACGAGGAACAAACCATTGCGGCCCAATCTGATATTGCTGGTTTAATTCAACAAACCTCCTCCCAAGATGGTTCTTATGACAATATTGTGGACGGAGCCAGTTGTTTTGCCATTCAGTTTCCATATACCGTAAATGCAAATGGGGTTGAGATCAGCATCAATTCCAAAAGTGATCTTGAAAAAATTGAAGAAGTCTTTGATGCTACCATTGAGGGAAATAATATCCTAGAAATAGTTTTTCCCGTCACAATAACATTTGCGGATTATAGCCAAATCACTATTGAAAATAAGGGAGAACTTGTGGTTAGGGCCCGTGAGTGCATTGAAGGCGGCGGGGATGACGATATCGAGTGTGTTGATTTCGTATATCCCATAACCTTGTTCACCTTTGTGATTGATGTACAACAGAGTTCCGAAATCCAAATTGAAACCGATTTAGATATGTACCGTGTATTTTCGGAGTTGGAAGACAATCGATTGGTCAGTTTCCAGTACCCTATTACACTAACAAAACATGACGGTACTGAAGTTGTCATTGAAAACAATGCCGATTTGATAGCAACTTTGGAATTGGAAAAAAATGAATGTGATGAGGATGACGATAATGATTTTGGCGATGACGATTTTTCCGAAGCCGAGCTGGACCAATATTTATTGGCCTGCCCATTACAGGTAAAACAGGTAATCCGCAACCAAATGGACAACAGTGAACAATACCTGGAACATTTAATGGTATTTAGAGAAGATGGTTCTGTTGTTTTTTCCACATTTACGGCAAATGAGATAACAGGGGCCTGGAATACAAGTATGTCAAATGGAGCAGTGAACTTAAGTCTAGAATTTGAAAATTTTACCGACTTTTCATCAGAATGGCAGGTGTATAAACTTGAGGAAGAACTTATAAAGTTGTACAAAGACGATGGCAATAAAATTCTACTCGAAAGAAGATGCGATATATAGATCACAATGATTAATTCTGAATTGAAAAGTTTTCGAAGCTTAGATTGGTCAATTCTACAATAAGAAATAAAAATTTTCCCCATTCTTTTTCCAAAAGAAGGACGGCCCACCCCAAAGCCGTCCTTTTTCTTTTATATTATTACTAAATTTGTCCCTCTTTAAAACAAAGAACATATGTTCGATAATTTAAGTGAAAAGCTAGATAAAGCATTCCACGTCCTAAAAGGACATGGTCAGATTACTGAAATCAATGTTGCGGAGACCCTGAAGGAAGTTAGAAGAGCTTTGTTGGATGCTGACGTAAACTTTAAGATAGCTAAGGAATTTACCAATACGGTAAAAGAAAAGGCACTGGGTCAAAACGTTTTGACCACCCTTCAGCCAGGCCAGCTCATGGTAAAACTGGTGAAGGATGAGCTTACCGAACTCATGGGCGGCGATGCCGAGGAAATCGACCTATCGGGCAATCCTTCGGTTATCTTGATGTCCGGTCTTCAAGGTTCGGGTAAAACCACCTTTTCCGGTAAATTGGCCAATTACCTCAAAAACAAAAAAACAAAGAAACCACTTTTGGTAGCCTGTGATGTGTATCGTCCTGCGGCGATAGACCAGTTGCATGTGGTAGGAGACCAAATTGGCGTAGAGGTGTATTCCGATAGGGATAACAACGACCCTGTTGCCATTGCCAAAGCAGGTATTGCCCATGCCAAAAGTACAGGTTGCAACGTTGTGATTATCGATACCGCCGGTCGTTTGGCCGTGGACGAGCAGATGATGGATGAAATCTCCAACATCCACAAAGCCATTGAGCCACAAGAAACCTTGTTTGTGGTGGATTCCATGACGGGTCAAGATGCCGTGAATACTGCAAAGGCGTTTAACGATGTCCTTAATTTTGATGGGGTAATCCTCACCAAGTTGGATGGTGATACCCGAGGTGGTGCTGCGATTTCCATTAAATCCGTAGTGGACAAGCCCATTAAATTTATCGGTACAGGCGAGAAAATGGAGGCTATTGATGTATTCCACCCATCCCGTATGGCCGACCGTATCTTGGGGATGGGAGACGTGGTGTCCTTGGTGGAGCGTGCCCAAGAACAGTTCGATGAAGAGCAGGCGCGTAAGATTCAAAAGAAAATTGCCAAGAACAAGTTCGGGTTCGATGACTTCTTGAGCCAAATACAGCAAATCAAGAAAATGGGGAACATGAAGGACCTCATGGGAATGATTCCAGGCGCTGGAAAGGCCTTGAAGGGATTGGATATAGATGACGATGCCTTCAAGCACATCGAGGCCATCATCCATTCCATGACCCCCGAAGAACGATCTACACCGGCCATGTTGAATGCGAGCCGTAAAAAAAGAATTGCTGCAGGTAGCGGAACTTCCATTCAAGAAGTGAACCAGTTGCTCAAACAATTCGACCAAATGAGCAAAATGATGAAGATGATGCAAGGCGGCGGAGGCAAAAAGATGATGCAGATGATGCAGAATATGAGATAACTTTATTTAAAAGGCCAGAACTAAATACCAACACAACCCATGGAAATCCTTGACGGAAAAAAAATATCGAACCAAATTAAAGAAGAGATCACCGTTGAGGTGGCCCAAATGAAAGAACGGGGAGAAAAAGTCCCTCATTTGGCCGCTGTCTTGGTGGGTAACGATGGTGCCAGTCTTACCTATGTGGGAAGTAAGGTGCGATCCTGCAAAAAAATAGGTTTTGAATCCACCTTGATCCATCTTCCCGAAGAGACCACCGAAGAGGAATTGCTTAAGCAAGTACACCAATTGAACAATGATCCGGCAATTGACGGGTATATTGTTCAGCTTCCTTTGCCCAAACATATTGATGAGGAAAAGGTATTGATGGCAGTAGATCCAGATAAGGATGTGGATGGATTCCACCCAACCAATTTTGGAAAAATGGCTTTGGATATGGAAACCTTTATCTCTGCTACCCCTTTTGGAATAATGGAACTTTTGAAAAGGTATAGCGTGGAGACCGAAGGAAAACACACCGTTGTAATAGGGAGAAGCCACATCGTGGGCCGACCTATTAGTATCTTGATGAGTCAAAAAGGGAAACCCGGAAACTCCACAGTGACTTTGGCACACAGTAGAACCCAGAACTTAAAGGAATTGACACTTCAAGCTGATATCGTGATATCTGCTTTGGGGGTTCCAAGGTTCTTAAAGGCCGACATGGTAAAAGAAGGTGTCACCATCATAGATGTTGGAATCACTCGGGTTGCCGATGACACCAAAGAAAAAGGATACTACATCACAGGTGACGTGGATTTTGATAACGTCAGCAAAAAAGCTTCCTTTATCACACCCGTACCTGGCGGAGTAGGGCCAATGACGATAGCAATGTTGCTCAAGAATACCTTATTGGCACGAGAGCGCCATAATAACTAGTTTAGTTTTTCTGTTCGGTTTTTAAGGCCATTTGTTGCTCCTCATCAGGATTTAGGTGTTCAAATTCCGTTTCACCTTCATCGTTGGTGCAGCTGGATACGGCCATAGCTGAAAAAACAAGGGTTACCAATAGTAAAATTGTCTTCATAGTAATAGGATTTGGGTACGGCTTGGTAGCCTAATTGGTACACTTATAACGAATTACCCTTCAAATTCTTGTTTTTGTCATCAAAATATCGATAACTTACCTCTTGCTAAACAAGGCATTATGGCTCAAACAGCAAGAAACAAGGCAGCTTGGGTGGTATTCATCTTTCTGGCCATAGGTATAGGTCTATATCCTTTGGCATATCTATTTGCTTCCGATGATTTTGGTGTATTGTTGAGCAAGTCACCGGATTTACGTAGTAATGTCGTTTGGAAGATGGCGTTTTATGGCCACATTAGTTTTGGTGGAATAGCGCTTTTGGTAGGTTGGTCCCAGTTCTTGAAAAGGTTAAGGGCCAAACGTTTGCAATTGCATCGCAATCTAGGAAAAATCTATGTGGTTTCTGCTTTGACCAGTGGATTATGCGGAATTTATCTTGGATTTTTCGCCACAGGTGGTATCATTCCAGCCATTGGTTTTATAAGTCTCGGGATTATTTGGGTCTTTACCACGACTAGAGCTTATGTCGCCATCAAAAAGAAGGACCTTTCACTTCATCAAGGTATGATGATTTACAGTTATGCGGCTTGTTTTGCAGCGGTGACTTTGCGTATATGGCTGCCTTTGCTCACCATTGTTTTTGGTGAATTTTTATTGGCCTATAAAATAGTGGCTTGGCTTTGTTGGGTTCCGAATATGGTCTTTGCTATGCTTTGGGTACGCAAAAAAGGTTTGAACCTTGCCTAAACCTATTTGGCGAACAACTGTCCCATGTCCTTAAAAGCTTTGAACTCTAGGGCGTTTCCTGCCGGGTCCAAAAAGAACATCGTGGCCTGCTCACCAGGCTCTCCCTTAAATCGGATGTAAGGCTCAATTACAAAATCAATTCCCTTTTCAATGAGTTCCTTGGAAAATGTTTGGAAGGTATCCCAAGGTAAGACCACACCGTAATGTGGAACGGGCACATTTTTACCATCAACAGGATTGGTGTGGGTTTCTTCTTCTGATTTTGGTTTGTAATGAATCACAAATTGATGTCCGAAAAAATCGAAATCCACCCATTGCTCGGCACTTCTACCTTCCTTGCAACCAAGAACTTCACGGTAAAATATCCGGCATTCTTCAAGGTTGTGAACCGGAACGGCAACATGAAAGGGAGTTATTTTTTGCATGGTCTATTTTTTCTGAAAATTAGGACAACTTTATCAAGCTTCCAAAAATGATATGATTTGATTGTTCACATCGTCTTGGTGCATGGAATGCCCCAGTCCTTCGGTGCTGACCAATCGGCTACCTTTCCAATTTTTATTGACGGCGACAGAGGCATGGTATGGAGTAATCAGGTCGTGCTTATCATGGAATAGCAGTCCTTTTTTACTGATGGACTGTGCAAACTTGGATGTGGAAAATTCATCGATTTTGAACCCGAAACGATTCAATACATAATCATCCAAGTGTTTCATTACCCTATTGTTGAACTTTAAAATGTTCTGAAAATGCTCTATGATTTCATGGAATTCTGAGGGTGAGCCAATAGTGACCATTTTTTCCACATGTTCGCTCGGGTTTTTATATTGATTGTAAAGAATCGTCATACCGCCAACAGAATGCCCGATAAGGTGTTTTGGATTATATTTTTTTACCATATGGTTGACGGCTTCTTCATACAGTGGAACGTACAAATGCTTTCCAGAAGAATAGCCATGTGAAGGTGCATCAAAAGCAATAATGTTAAAATTGGCCTCCCTAAGTTTCTTGATAAGGTTACGCCATCTAAATGTGTTGCTTTCCCATCCATGTACCAACAGAACGGTTTCCCCATTTCCCGGCCAGTGGTAGGATTGCACTTTGTGCCCTGCAACTTCCTCTGTGGTTAATTTGAAATCGTCCAAAAATGCGGCCTGTTCAGGCTTTATTTTGCCCTTGCGCACTGTGCAAAAAACATGAAATGCATTGTCGGCCACCTTTTTTGGAGCAATAAGGCTATAAACATTGAAATATTGTCCGTAGGCCCGAGGAACTATTTTATTGATAAGTTTTTTCATGAGGTTACTTTTTGTAACTTACTCTTAATATGATACTAAAAGTACATATTCCTTTTAGAAAAGAAAAGAAGTGGCGAATCCAAAACCAAGTATATCTATGGAAACTATTACTGAAAATCAGAAGGTTAGAACCGTAAAAAAATTGGAAAAAATGTTTGGTCATATTGATTTAAAGAATCCTCCCGAGCTATGCCCCGTTCGAGATGTAATGTCCGTGGCTTCTGACCAATGGAGTGTTTTGATATTGTTATGGCTGGGGTACTTTCCCGTACTCAGGTTCAATAAGCTCAAGAAATATGTCTATGGCATATCCAACAAAGTATTGAGCCAGCGCCTAAAAGTACTGGAAGCCGATGGTTACATTCAACGGGAAGCATATCCCGAAGTGCCCATCCGGGTTGAGTACAGTCTTACCGAATTTGGACAATCCTATGTGGAAAAACTACTGGACTTGGCCGAATGGATGCACGACAACAGTCCAAAAGTATTGGCCAACCGTGAAAAATTCGGATTATTGTAGTATTGGGAGGTTATTCCCAGCCTACCATTAAATATTTAATTTTGGCATCGTCGGGAATCTGCACTGCTTCAATATTAGACATTGAAAAGCGTAAATTTTCAGGTAGTTCTTCCTTGTCGATTGTAAAGTAAAGGTTGCTTCCCTTTGGGAAAATCACGATACTTTTCAAGGTGGTTACGATTTTCTTGATATCATATTTGTTCTGGATATCCTTAAACGTACTTTTTAGTCCAATCCCTTTTTCTGAAACATATCTGGGGTCCATGATCCTAACATTTTCAATGCTGGGTACACTATCTGTGTTCACGGTAAGGGTCAAAAGATGTTTGCCCCCTTTCTCAAAAATTTCGAATTTTTTAGGTGAGGCACCCAAATCTATTTGCACTTGATCGCCAACGACCGAATCTTTTGCAAAAGTGGCTTCCAGTTCATTTGCCTTGGTGTCCTGTGTCAAAGGTCCAACACTGGTCTCCGTAATCAAAAAAGTAGTATTTTTTTGGCAAGAGTGGATTAGTACTATCCCAAAAATCAGTGCAATTGCTATGCTTGTTTTTTTCATATAAAAATTATCGAATCACTTTTTTTAATACCCCTAAAACACCTCTTATAAATGTTGCACTGGTCAAAACTTTGACCACTGGGTTCATTCGGGTACTGGTGCGGCCTGATGATTTTCGGCCCGTTGATTTTTCTTCTTTTTCCTTTTCTGCCTCTTTTTCGGCTCTTTCTATTTTTTCCGTTAAGATTTCGTAAGCACTTTCACGGTCAATTTCTTCATTATATTTTTTTATCAATTTGGAGTTGTCCAGCACATCCTTGATTTCCGAGTCGCTTAAAATATCCATGCGGCTCATCGGGGCTCGCATCATGGTGGCTGCCAACGGAGTAGGGCGCCCCTTTTCATCCAAAGCAGAGACCAGGGCTTCCCCTGTTCCCAACGAGGTCAGCACCTCTGCGGTATCATAAAATTCGGTTATGGGATAGTTCTGTGCCGTTAGTTTTATTGCCTTGCGGTCCTTAGCAGTGAATGCGCGCAGTGCGTGCTGTATTTTTAGCCCCAATTGTGCCAAAACCTCGTCCGGCACATCAGTTGGGTTTTGTGTAACGAAATAGAGTCCAATTCCTTTGGAACGAATCAATTTAACGATGCTTTCAATTTGGTCCAAAAGTGCTTTACTGGCATTATCAAAAATTAGATGGGCTTCATCAATAAACAAGACCAGCTCAGGACGGTCGCTATCTCCTTGTTCCGGGAAAGTGGCATAGATTTCGGCCAAAAGGCTCAACATAAATGTCGAGAACAATTTAGGACGGTCATTTATATCCGTCAAACGGATGATGTTCACATAACCCCGCCCGTTTTCATCGATACGCGTTAGATCATCTACGTCAAAGGATTTTTCTCCAAAGAAAAGGTCCGCACCTTGTTGTTCCAGTTCAATTACCTTTCTCAATATGGTGCCAGTAGAACTGGTAGAGATACGGCCGTAAGCTTTTTGGAACTCATCCTTTCCTTCGCCAGTAGCATATTGCAACACCTTTTTAAAGTCTTTCAGGTCCAAAAGGGGAAGCTTATTGTCATCGCAATATTTGAATATTACGGCAACAATACCTTCTTGTGTTACGCTAAGGTCCAAAATTCTTGACAGTAATACGGGACCAAACTCCGAAACCGTGGCACGCAGGCGAACCCCACCTTGTTCGGAGAGCGACAGGATTTCTACAGGGAATCCTTTGGCTTCGAATGGTAAACCTATTTTTTCTTGGCGCTCATCTATTTTAGCATGGCCAGGGCTTGGCTGCGCAATACCGCTCAAGTCTCCTTTTAGGTCCATGAGCAACACGGGAATCCCTTTGTCAGATAGGTTTTCTGCCAAAACTTGTAGTGTCTTGGTCTTTCCCGTACCCGTTGCTCCGGCAATCAGCCCGTGGCGGTTCATCGTTTTCAAGGGAACCTTAACAAAGGCATTGGTCAAAGTCTCACCATCCAGCATTCCTGCTCCAACAGTAATGTAGTCGCCCTTCATGGCGTATCCTTGTTCTAAATGCTCGAAGAATTTTTCTTTGTTGCCCATTGCATCCAATTTGCGATAAAAATAGGGTAATTTTAAGCAAAACTAAAAATGAGATTATGAAACCTATGCGATGTGCAATCTGGACCGTTTTGTTGACTTGCTTTGTGGCAACCACTTATGCGCAAGAATCCACTGAAGTTATTTTTTATAAATCGCACGAGCCCAAAAAGCAAAATGCGCCATTTAGTGATGTAGTACAAGCGGGCAATATGTACTTTTTGGCGGGACAGATAGGCATGGACCAGAAAACTCGAACCTTGGTCGAAGGAGGGGTTCAAGCAGAAACCGAGCAAGCCATTAAAAATATTGAGGATGTTTTGGCCCAGCATAGCTTAACCTTGGACAACGTGGTGAAGTGTACTGTAATATTATCGGATATATCCGACTTTGCAGCCTTTAACGAGGTTTATACCCAATTTTTTACAAAGAAACCGGCAAGGACCACCTTTGCAGCTAGCGGACTTGCGGCCAATGCCCATATAGAGATAGATGTTATTGCTGTAAAGTAGGTGAAACCACCGAAGTGGATTATCTTTGCACCATGGTAGAAGAAAACGTGATGGATTTGGTGGAAAAGGGCTTGATGCTGCCCCTGATGGAAGAATTTTATACCATTCAAGGGGAAGGGTTTCACAAGGGAACAGCCGCTTACTTTATTAGGGTAGGGGGTTGTGATGTGGGTTGCCATTGGTGCGATGTAAAGGAAAGTTGGAATGCCGAGACACATCCACCCACGGCAATCGATAGTATTGTGGCCAATGCCGAGAAATATTCCGATACCATTGTGATTACCGGCGGAGAACCGCTCACATGGGATATGGGGCCCCTCACCCAAGGTCTGAAGGCAAAGAATATGAAAATCCATATCGAAACTTCAGGGGCGTACCCTTTGACGGGTGTTTGGGATTGGATTTGCCTATCACCCAAAAAGAACAAACTTCCCGAAGGCGAGATTTATAAAAAAGCGCACGAGCTTAAGGTGATTGTGTACAACAAGCACGACTTTATTTTTGCAGAGGAACAAGCAGCCCAAGTAGGAGAAGATTGTATTCTTTACCTACAGCCGGAATGGAGCGTCCGGGATAAAATGGTTCCGTTGATAGTGGATTATGTGATGAAACATCCCAAGTGGAAAGTTTCCCTACAGACACATAAGTATTTAAATATTCCTTAAACGGACGTTAGCGTCCCCCGTATTTTTGAAGATCTAGAAGACATTCGGCGTCCAAATCTGGAATTGAGGCCAAGCCTTTGGATGTATTTTTTTCCATCTGCTTGAGCAAGGATGCACCAAACTGCAATTCGGCGCGCATCAAACAGCCATCTACGTTGCAATGATTTTCTGTCTCTGTATCCTCATGGTCGTTTACCGATTCTGTGGAAAGGTTCACCAATCCGAACAAATGGCCAAATTCATGTAGTATAGTAGCTGTTTCAATCTCTTCGGTACTTACAGCAGTGCTACTGCTGGCCATATCTTTAATGGTGGATTCATAAATAACCATAGAGGTGTTTCTGTACACCGCTCCCAAAGTCACCAAGCCTTCGCTTTCATCGTCGCTTTCCGAAGGAGCATCTGCAAAATATATGTGGATTGCCAGTGTTGAGCCACTGTTGTACTCATCCCTATTTTCATTTTCCAGTTCAACCACTTCTTCTAGTGTTAGGCTTTCTTCGCCTGGAGAGGCGACTGCAGAATAGGTAAATTCAATGTTTTCTTTGTAAGTGCGTGCTCTTAAAAATTCTTCAAAGTTGGCAATGGCTCCGGCAGTAGGGGCAAAACCGGTCACATAATCTATTTCTATCAAGAGTCTGTCAAAAGTATCATTGGAAAGGAAGTCCCGGGCAGATGCTCCGGTGGTCAACCGATTTCCGGCCATTAGGTTGGTGTTGGTTTCTGGCGAGGATACATCGGCATCCTTGGAACAACTTATCAGTAATCCAAAACTACAAAGGGCAAAAAGGACAATTTTTTTCATGATCAACTAATATACAATAGAACGTTCCATATAGGGAACTAGTATTCTTTTAACGTGAGTTTGGCCAAATAGTCGTAATGTTCGCCCGAAATTATAAGCTCACAATTAAAACCGTTCGACTCACAAGCATTCTGTAACGTATTTATATCTACGTAAACCCAGTCAAAAGGGTTGCTTTTTTGGTTTTTATACTCCATTTCAAATTCGACTTCACCGTAATACGTGCCATCATCTGGAATCCAATAGCCACCATCATCATCTTGCTCAAACATGTAGACAATATCACTGGAATCCAATAGAATTTGTCCATTAGGTCGCAATAATGAAGCCAAATGCGTCAAAAATTGGCTTAAATTCTTCAGTTTGCCTGCCAGGCCTATTCCGTTCATCAACAACAGTAAGGTATCATACTTTTCTGTTGAATAGTCCAGAACGTTGTTCAATACAGTCGATTTAATTCCTCTATCCTTGCATACGGCAATAGCGCCTTCGGAATTGTCCAACGCCGTTACATCTATTCCTTTCTCCTGTAAATATAGCGAGTGGCTTCCCGCTCCGGCCCCAATATCCAAGACTTTGCCCCGAGCTAGTTTTAGAGCTTTCTGCTCAATTTTGGGCATTTCATCAAACGTTCGGAACAAATAAGGCACAGGGATTACATCTTCCTCATCCAAGGAGGAAAATGTTTTTATGTCCTCTGTATACCGGCCATTTTGATAATCTTCCAGGGCCATTCCAAAAACATCTGCCATAGCTTTGGTTTGTTTCTGCAAAGGTGGGACTTTAATTGCTTGGAAAGGTTTAAAATGGATAAGTTTGTGCATTATGGAAGAAATACTCAGGGATTTACCGCAAAAGGCCAGGGAGAAGCATTCGGAGAACAAAAAGTTTTTCGCCAAGCTAAAAAAGCGTCCGCCAAAGGACCTCGACTATACCATGCAAGAACTGCACGAGGCCGAGTTTGAACGAACGGATTGCCTTACTTGCGCCAACTGTTGCAAAACTACTGGTCCGCTGTTCACCAATGCCGATGTGGAACGAATCGCCAAACATTTTAGGATGAAACCATCCCAATTCATCGATGAATTTTTGCGGGTGGATGAAGAGAACGATTATGTGCTGCAAAGCGTTCCCTGCACCTTTTTGGGAGCCGATAATTACTGTTCCATTTATGATGTCCGTCCCAAAGCCTGTCGCGAGTTTCCACATACGGACAGAAAAAAGTTCCAGCAGATTTCCAATCTTACCTTAAAAAATGTAGCCATTTGCCCGGCAGCTTTTAACATTGTCGAGGAGATGAAAAAGTCGATAAAATTTTAATGATTTGCTATATTTGAAGGAATGGAGCAATTGATTTCTTATTTTGAGACCATCCCTTCTTTGCACCGAAGCTTGATTTTGGTGGGGGGCATCACTTTTTTCTGGGTTTTGGAAGGAATTGTGCCCTTGTTCAATGTGCCCTATAAAAAATGGCGGCACTCGGTTCCCAATTTCTTTTTTACGTTGACCACGATCATAGTGAATTTTCCGTTGGCGTTTTTATTGTTGAAATCTTCGGACTGGGCGGTGGAAAACCAATTTGGGATCATCAACTGGCTGCCCGAAATGCCTTTGTGGCTATACGTTGTTCTTGGTGTGATGCTCTTGGACCTTATCGGGGCCTACGCCGCACATTGGGTGGAACATAAGGTGAAACCGTTGTGGATGGTTCACTTGGTGCACCATTCCGATCATAATGTGGATACCACTACGGCAAACAGGCATCATCCACTCGAAAGTTTGATAAGGTATTCGTTCACTTTGGCGGGTGTTGTAATCGTTGGGGCGCCCATCGGTATTATTATGCTCTACCAAAGTCTATCGGTCGTGTTTTCACAGTTCAACCATGCCAATATAAGTTTGCCCAAAAAAGTGGATAAAGCCATCAGTTGGTTCATTGTTAGTCCCGATATGCACAAAGTGCACCATCACTATCAATTGCCCTATACAGATTCCAACTACGGAAATATCTTTTCCATTTGGGACCGTATGTTTGGCACCTATATGTATTTGGATTCAAAGGATATCGTATACGGTGTGGATACCTTTCCCGACGAAAAGGAGAACAGTAGCATTAAGGGATTGCTAAAGCAACCTTTCCATAAATACAGAAGACCGACTACCGAGGGGTAGGATGTCTCGAAAAAGTCGGAAGTCAGAGGTCGGAAGTCAGAGGTCAGTTGGCAGTTTACAATGAACAATAGACAATTAACAGTTATCAATGAGGAATATGCAATTAACGGTGGCTGTTAATCAGTTGGCAGTGGGCAGTCAACAACAAACAATAAACAGGTCACAATTGTCAGTTCGAGCGCAGTCGAGAACCCTTTCCTAAAGACCAACCATCGAACCATCCAACAATCGGATAAGAATGTCCCTTCGACTCCGCTCAGGGCCTAGTTCAGAATGCAATAATCAGTAGGCGGTTAACAATTAACAGTGGCCAACAATCGAACTTTCTAGCCATCCAATGATCCAACTGTTATTTTCCCTTAACCCTTAACCCTTAACCCTTAACCCTTAACCCTTAACCCTCAACCCTCAACCCTCAACCCTTCACCCTCCACCTTTTACCCTTTCACCCAAACCTCCATCAACCCAAACCCATCATCCGTCAACTCAAATGGGGCATACGTCAATTGGTGGTCCAAAACCTTGTGGAAACTCCCGAATTTGGCAAGAATATATAATCCATAAAACAAAAAAATTATGAAAAAGCTACTTTTTTCAATATTGGCCTTGGCCATGTTCTGGTCCTGCGGAAAGGACGATAGCTCGGACACACCACCGGCATCCAGCAAACCAACAATATCCAGTTTTGCACCGAAAACGGGCCCAGAGGGCACCGAGGTGACCATTACGGGAACCAATTTCTCCACCACCAAAGCGGACAATACGGTCAAGTTTGGCGGAACAGCCGCCACCGTTAGTGCTGCCACCGCCACCCAGCTCAAGGTAGTTGTGCCTACCGGGGCAACAACGGGCAAGATTTCCGTGGCCGTGGATGGCGAGACCGCTACCAGTACCGATAGCTTTACGGTAAGCACAGAAACGCTGAACCAGGCCCCCGAAATGACAGATCAGAACTTTTCCATATTGGAGAACCATGTTGCTGGTGAAAGTATGGGCGCTATTGAGGCCGCCGATGCGGATGGTGATGCCCTGACCTTTGAACTCACCGAAAATGACAATGACCTGTTCGCCGTTTTTGAAAGCGGTGTACTCACCTTGGCAGAGGGAAAAACGTTGGATTACGAGACCGCGACCTCCCACAGCATTACCGTAAGCGTTACCGATGGCAAGGAGAGCGTGGAAGCCACCATTACCATCACTGTTGAGGACGTGAACGAAAACATGGCAGATGATCCTAACTCCTTTATCACCACTTGGGAAACTGAGGCCGATGGGGAAGAGATAGGATTTTATATTTCTGATTATTACGAATACAACTTTACTGTGGACTGGGGAGATGGTACCATTGAAGCCATTGACACCACTGATACTTTTCCAATAGACGGGGCAGTAGTCCATACCTATGCTAGTGCAGGAGCTTACACTGTGGCTGTTCAAGGGATATTACCACATATTTATATAATTAATGGCAGCAAACTAATGAGCATAGACCAATGGGGCAGCATAGAGTGGCAATCTTTCTTCAAGACTTTTAGTAACGGTAAGAATATGATGTACAATGCCGAGGATGTTCCAGATATGTCCAATGTTAAAAGTATGCAAGAGATGTTTTTAAACGCAGGGGCTTTTAATGCAGACCTTAACGGTTGGAACACATCAAATGTTGAGATTATGCTTGATGTGTTCAGAGGAGCCACCTCCTTTAACGGGGATATTAGTAGTTGGGATACTGGAAATGTAATTGATATGTCCAGAATGTTTTTTGGAGCTACCTCTTTTAATGGAGATTTAAGCGGTTGGGACACTTCCAATGTGACCTTTATGCCAGCTATGTTCTATGAAGCTGCCTCCTTTGATCAGAGCTTGGGCGCTTGGGACATTAGTAGTGTGACGAGTATGGCTGATATGCTCACCAATACCGCAATGAGTACAGATAATTATGAAAACACTTTAATAGGTTGGTTTGTAGTGGACCCAGATGAGACACAAGTGCCACCGAACATTAAATTAGGTGCGGATGGCGTAACTTATTGTAGCCCCATTGGTAAGAATACGTTGATCAGCCAGTATGGATGGACTATCCTTGATGATGGTCTAGATCCTAATTGTCCGTAATTTTTTCATAGCAATTTTGTTTTTAAAGATACCGGGAGGGCCAAGTGCTTTTCCGGTTTTTTCTTTTTTTAAGGTCAGAGGTCAGAGGTCAG